>NZ_JALQCX010000001.1:0-8917 GCF_023241665.1 Pseudomonas morbosilactucae
GTGGGCGCTGGCTTGCCAGCGAGGGTGTCCTGCCAGCCGCCGCCCAGTGCTTTGAACGTGGCCACCGCAGCGCGAGCCGATTCGGTTTGGGCCTGGGCCCTGCCGTCCGATGCCGCCAGGAGATGCTCATCGGCATCCAGGACTTCGATCAGGCTGACCACGCCTTTTTCATAGGCGCTAAACGAGGTCGCTCGGGCCTTCGCATACGCCGACTCACCCTGGCAAGCCGGGTCGATTGCTGCTCGCGATTGATCCGTGCCGACACCGCGTTTTCCACCTCTTCGCAGGCCCGCAGGACGGACTGTCGGTAAGCCGCCAAGTCTTCAGCTTCCTGGCCTTTTGCCAAGTCGATCTGGGCGTTGATGCGGCCAAAATCGAACAGTCTCCAGCGTAACCCCAGTGCCGCCGAGGCCTGGCTGGCGCCGTTGCTGAACAGGTTTGCGCTAGAGACCGAGGTGGCACTGCCGAGCAGTGCCGCCACGGACAGTTTGGGGTAGTACTCGGCCATGGCTTCGCCGATGCGGGCGTTGGAGGCCGCAAGGCGGCGCTCGGCAACGATCAGGTCTGGGCGCCGCCGCAGCAGGTCGGCGGGCGTCCCCATGGCGGCAAGACGTGGGACATCCGGGATGGGCGCGGGCTCACTCAGCGATGCGCGGTAAGTACCCGGTGGTTTGCCGAGCATCACGTCCAGCGCGTTCAGGGTTGCATCCAGACCAGCTTGCAGGACCGGCACGCTGGCCTGGGCTTGACTCAGCGCGCCTTGGGCCTGGTTTAGCTGCAGTTCGGCAGCCAGACCTTTTGCATAAAGGTGTTCGAGGGTGCCGAGCAGTTGCTGTCGTGTGCCCACTTGCTGCCGGGCAATGTCCAAGCGCGCTTGCAGGCCTCGGATGCTGATGTAAAGGTCGGCGGTTTGTGCGACCACTGCCAGTCGTGTGGCCATCGCCCCGGCTTGCGAGGCCTGGTAATCGGCGAGGGCGGCTTCTTGGCCTCGGCGTAGGCCGCCGAACACATCCAGCTCCCAGCCGGCATTCAAGTTCATTTCATAAGCACTGCCGTAGCGATCATAGGATGGGGTTGAGTTGAGCACTTGGCCCAATGGCGTTTCCAATGACTGCCGGGCTCGGGCTGCTTGGCCGTTGACGGTGGCGGAGGGCAGCAGGGCCGCATCAGCAGCCCCCAAGCCGGAACGAGCCTGCTCGATCCGTGCGGCGGCTTGGGCTAAATCGAGGTTCTGCGCGAGCGCACTGTTGATCAACTGGCTGAGTAGTGGGTCATTGAATGCGTTCCACCACGCGGCGAGCTCGGCAGGGGCGGCGACGGTTTGTGATGCCGTTGCGGTTGGCGCCGAGAAAGACGCGGGCAACTCCACAGAAGGGGCTGAATAGTCAGGGCCCACGGCACAGCCTGAAATCATGCCCATACACAGCAGCACGGCAAAACGAGGAGGAGGGTGCATGGGGTGCCTGCAAAAAGGTTGATTTGTGACGATATTACAATTTGGTCACAAGTTGTCAACCACCTTGGGGATGCGTAAGCTGCTCCCATGAATCAGCTATCCGTTTCTTCGCCCAGCCTCCGAGGCCCCGCCGATCACGACATTCGAGACCAGATTGTCGCGGCGGCCAACGAACATTTCAGTCAGTACGGTTACGCTAAGACAACCGTCTCGGACCTCGCCAAGGCCATTGGTTTTTCCAAGGCTTATATCTACAAGTTCTTTGATTCCAAGCAGGCCATAGGTGAAGCCATCTGTAGCCACTGCCTGTCGCAAATGATTGCAGCGGTGGAACAGGCCATCAATGTCGAGGGCATCTCGCCGACCGAGCGTTTTCGGCGCCTGGTCAAAACCCTGATCGCAACCGGCGTTAGCCTGTTCTTCAACGACCGTAAACTCTATGACATTGCAGCGTTCTCGGCGTCGGAGCGCTGGCCCAGTTCGCAAGTCTATGACGCTCAGATCAAGCACTTCGTCTTGCAAATCGTGCGTGAGGGGCGAGAACTCGGTGAGTTCGAGCGCAAGACGCCGCTGGATGAAACCGTCGATGCGATTCACCTTGCCTTGCGACCGTTCATCAATCCTTTGCTCTTGCAGCACAACCTCGATTTTGTTGAAGACGCCCCTGCGCTGATCTCCAACCTGGTCCTGCGCAGCCTGATGCCTTAAGCACCCAGACGGGCGGATGCGTCCTGCATCCGCGCCGGCGTGCGCCTGGAAAAACCAATCCTCAGCTTCTCTGCGGCGTTCTGGTCAGCGGGTTGACCTTTGTTCGCTCGCTTTGTGACTATTGACAGAATTGGTCACTTGAATAAGCATGGCGCATTCGCTACCCAGAGGTCTCTATGATCCAGCGCCACTCTCCGTCATTCATGTTCATTGCCTTGTTGCCGTTTGCCCTGACGGCCTGCAACGAGGCCACGCCTGCCGATCCTCGCCTGCAAGTGCCCTTGGTACGCGTGGTTACGGTTCAAGCCTCCGCGCCTGCGCAACGTGTATTCAGCGGCATCGTCGCGGCTCGGGTGCAGAGCGACCTGGGGTTTCGGGTACCGGGGAAAGTCCTGGAGCGCCTGGTGGATGCAGGCCAGCGCGTCAAACGTGGTCAGCCCCTGATGCGCATCGATGCCAACGACCTGACGCTGGCCGCACGGGCGCAACAGGAAGCGGTGCTGGCGGCCATGGCACGAGCCCGGCAGACCTCCGATGACGAGCTTCGCTACCGTGACTTGGTGTCCGTCGGCGCGGTATCGGCCTCGGCCTACGCCGGGATCAAAGCGGCTGCCGACTCGGCAAAAGCGCAGCTCAATGCGGCCCAGGCCCAGGCGGATGTGGCAAAAAACGCGACCGGCTATTCGACGTTGCTAGCGGATGCTGACGGGGTGGTGGTGGACACCCTGGCGGAACCGGGGCAGGTGGTGGGTGCCGGGCAAGTGGTGGTACGGGTCGCTCATTCAGGGCAGCGCGAAGCCGTCATCCAGCTGCCCGAAACCCTGCGTCCTGCGTTGGGTTCGGTGGCGGCGGTTGAGCTCTACGGGCAGAGCCAGCCTGGGGGCAGTGCGCGTCTACGCCAGTTGTCCGATGCGGCTGATCGACAGACGCGAACCTTCGAGGCGCGTTATGTGCTGGAGGGTTCGCTGGCCAACGCCACCCTGGGTTCGACCGTTTCGGTAGTGATCGCAGCGGCGCAGGGGGCCGAGGTCCAGGCCTTGCAGGTGCCGATGGGAGCGCTCTACGACGCCGGCAAAGGGCCAGGGGTCTGGGTCGTGGGCGGTGACCCTGAACAGGTGACATGGCGCCCGATCCAGGTTCGCAGCCTGAACGACCAGGCCAGCGTACGCGTCACGGGTGACCTGCAGGTGGGTGAGCGCGTGGTCGCGTTGGGGGCGCACTTGTTACGCGAAGGGGAGAAGGTCCGGACTGAACGTGCCGGTCTCGATCAACATCCAGTGGTCGAGGTGAGTCGATGAGCGGCTTCAATCTTTCCGCACTGGCGGTTCGCGAGCGCTCGATCACCCTGTTTTTGATCCTGCTGATTTCCGTGGGCGGCTTGTACGCCTTCTTCAAACTGGGGCGTGCCGAAGACCCTGCCTTCACGATCAAACAAATGACCGTGGTCACCGCCTGGCCCGGGGCCTCGGCCCAGGAGATGCAAGACCAGGTGGTAGAAAAGCTGGAAAAACGCATGCAGGAGCTGCGGTGGTATGACCGCACCGAAACGTTTACCCGGCCCGGTTTGGCCTTCACCACGGTGTACCTGCTCGACAGCACGCCGCCTTCAGCGGTCCAGGAGGAGTTTTACCAGGCACGCAAGAAAATCCTCGATGAGCAGAAGGGCCTGCCGCCTGGGGTGATTGGGCCGATGGTCAATGATGAATATGCCGATGTCACCTTCGCGCTCTATGCGCTCAAAGCCAAAGGTGAGCCGCAGCGTTTGCTGGTGCGCGAAGCCGAGAGCTTGCGCCAGCGCCTGCTGCATGTGGCGGGTGTGAAGAAGGTCAACATCATCGGCGAACAGGCCGAGCGCATTTTTGTCGAGCTGTCCTACGAGCGCCTGGCGACACTGGGCATTTCCGCACGAGAGATCTTCAGTGCGTTGAATGCGCAGAACATGATGACCCCTGCCGGTTCAGTGGAAGCGCACGGTCCCGAGGTGTTCATTCGCCTGGATGGCGCGTTTGATGACTTGCAGAAAATTCGCGACACCCCGCTGACTCTCCAGGGCAGAACCCTGAAATTGGCTGATGTGGCGCAGGTCACGCGCGGTTATGAGGACCCGGCGACATTCCTGGTGCGCAACAACGGCGAGCCAGCCTTGTTGCTCGGCGTGGTCATGCGCGACGGCTGGAACGGCCTGGATCTGGGCAAGTCGCTGGAGGCCGAGGCCACTGCAATCAATGAGCAGATGCCTTTGGGCATGAGCCTGACCAAGGTCACTGATCAGGCGGTGAACATCGACGCCTCGGTCAACGAGTTCATGGTGAAGTTTTTTGCCGCCCTGGGCGTGGTGTTGCTGGTGTGTTTTATCAGCATGGGCTGGCGTGTCGGCGTCGTGGTAGCGGCGGCAGTGCCGCTGACCCTCGCCGCGGTGTTCATTGTCATGGCCGCCACGGGCAAGGACTTTGACCGGATTACCTTGGGGTCGTTGATTCTGGCGCTGGGACTGCTGGTGGACGACGCCATCATTGCCATTGAGATGATGGTGGTGAAGATGGAAGAGGGCTACGACCGCATCAAGGCCTCGGCTTATGCCTGGAGCCACACGGCCGCACCGATGTTGTCAGGGACGCTGGTGACGGCAATCGGCTTTATGCCCAATGGCTTTGCCAAATCCACGGCCGGTGAGTACACCGCGAACATGTTCTGGATCGTCGGCATTGCGCTGATTACATCCTGGGTGGTGGCGGTGGTGTTTACTCCCTACCTCGGGGTCAAACTGCTGCCACCGATCAAGGTGCCGGAGGGCGGGCATGGGGCGATATACGGCACCCCGAACTACCAGCGTTTCAGGCGCCTGCTGGGCAGTGTGATACGTCGCAAAGGCCTGGTGGCGACCTCCGTCGTCGGATTGTTTGTGGTGGCGATCCTGGGCATGGGGGTGGTCAACAAACAGTTCTTCCCAACGTCCGATCGGCCAGAGGTGCTGGTTGAAGTGCAGATGCCCCACGGCACTTCGATCGAACAGACGGATGCTGCGGCGGCCAAGGTTGAAGCATGGCTGGCCCAGCAGCCGGAAGCGAAGATTGTCACCGCCTACATTGGCCAGGGCGCGCCGCGCTTTTACTTGGCCATGGCCCCGGAGTTACCCGATCCCTCCTTCGCCAAAATCGTTGTGCTGACCGCCAGCCAGCAGGAGCGCGAGGCACTCAAGCTGCGCCTCAGGCAAGCGGCGGCCGATGGCTTGGCGCCTGAAGCCCGAGTGCGAGTCACGCAGCTGGTGTTTGGTCCTTATTCACCCTATCCGGTGGCCTTCCGGGTCATGGGCGCCGACCCTGCCGTGTTGCGCGGTATCGCCGAGCAGGTGCGTGGAGTCATGAGCGCCAGCCCGCTGATGAGGACCGTCAACACTGACTTGGGCGAGCGCGCACCGGCACTTCACCTCGCCCTGGATCAGGACCGCCTGCAGGCATTCGGCTTGACCTCGAGCGACGTTGCGCAACAGTTGCAGTTCCTGCTGACGGGGGTGCCAGTCACTGAGGTGCGTGAGGACATTCGTTCGGTCCAGGTGGTGGCTCGCTCGGCGGGAGAGACGCGCCTGGATCCGTCGAAACTGGCGGCCTTCACCCTGACCGGTGCCCAAGGCCAGCGCGTGTCGCTGTCCCAGGTGGGGACGGTGGAGGTGCGCATGGAGGAACCCATCCTGCGGCGTCGTGATCGCACGCCGACCATCACCGTGCGCGGTGACGTGGCTGAAGGTCTCCAGCCGCCGGATGTCTCCAATGCCCTGATCACGCAGTTGCAGCCCCTCATCGAAACGCTGCCCAAGGGGTACCGCATCGAGCTCGCCGGCGCGATCGAGGAGTCGGGTAAAGCCAACAAGGCCTTGCTGCCGTTGTTCCCGATCATGATCGCGCTGATGTTGCTGACCATCATCATTCAGGTGCGCTCGATGTCGGCCATGTGGATGGTGTTTGCCACCGCGCCCCTGGGCCTGATTGGTGTGGTGCCGATTCTGCTGCTGTTCCAGCAACCATTCGGGATCAACGCCTTGGTGGGGCTGATTGCGTTGTCCGGCATTCTGATGCGCAACACGCTGATCCTGATTGGCCAGATTCATTCCAACGAGCAAGCCGGCTTGTCGCCCTACAACGCGGTGGTCGAAGCCACTGTGCAGCGTGCACGGCCGGTCATCCTCACCGCGCTGGCGGCCATGCTGGCGTTCATTCCGCTGACCCATTCGGTGTTTTGGGGAACGCTGGCCTACACCCTGATTGGCGGCACCTTTGCCGGCACCGTGCTGACCCTGGTGTTCCTGCCGGCGATGTATGCCCTGTGGTTCAAGATCAGGCCCGAAACCCCTCAGGAGCCCTCGACCCACCCACACCCAGCCTGAATGAGAGAGCAAGCGCTCGCGGAGGCGAGCGAGCTTCTTTCTCAAGCCGGCCGAAGACAGCAGCTAATCAGGGCCCCGATTAACCGGGCCCTGACGAAGATCGCATGAGGTGAATCAATGTCATTGGAAAGCAAACGTATCGTAGTCACTGGTATGGGAGTCGTTTCTCCCTTGGGTTGTGGTGTGGAGGAAGTCTGGCGCCGTTTGTTGGAGGGGCAGTCCGGTATCACCGCCTTGCCGGATGAATTGAGTGAGGGGGTCGGATGCGCGGTAGGAGGCCGGGTGCCTTCACTGGAACAGGACCCTGTTGCGGGTTTTGATCCGGAGTTGGCCGCCTCGGCAAAGGACCGGAAGAAAATCGACCGGTTTATCGAATTTGCCCTTCTGGCGGCAGGCGAGGCCTTGGCTCAAGCCCAGTGGTCACCCGGGCAGGGCACTGAGCAGGAGCGGACGGCGACGATCATTGGCACGGGGATTGGCGGCTTCACCGCGATAGCCAATGCGGTTCGCACCACTGACGAGCGCGGGCCCGGTCGACTCTCACCCTTCACCATCCCGTCGTTTCTTGCCAACCTGGCGGCGGGTCATGTCTCGATCAAATATCACTTCAAGGGTCCGCTGGGGGCTCCGGTCACTGCCTGCGCCGCCGGGGTGCAAGCCATTGGCGACGCGGCTCGGTTAATCCGCTCGGGTGAAGCCGACATCGCGTTGTGCGGCGGGGCTGAGGCGGCCATTCATCGCGTCAGCCTCGCTGGGTTCGCTGCTGCTCGAGCACTGTCCAGCCATTTTAACGATCGCCCCGAGCAAGCCTCTCGCCCCTTCGATCAGGATCGGGACGGTTTCGTCATGGGCGAGGGCGCCGGGTTACTGGTGATCGAGTCCCTTGAACATGCCTTGGCACGGGGAGCGCAGCCGATCGCCGAGTTGATCGGGTATGGCACCAGCGCGGACGCCCATCATCTGACCGCAGGCCCTGAGGACGGTAATGGTGCCCGCCGTGCAATGCAGCAGGCGCTGGATCAGGCCGGGCTCAACCCCGAAGACATTCAGCACATCAACGCCCATGCCACATCAACGCCCATTGGTGATAAAGGTGAGTTGGCGGCGATTCGTGGGTTGTTCGGTTCTTCCTCGCACGTTGCGATTACGTCGACCAAGTCCGCCACCGGTCACTTGCTGGGGGCGGCTGGCGGCCTGGAAGCCGTGTTCACCGTTCTGGCACTGCGCGACCAAATCGTTCCGCCGACGCTCAACTTGCTCAACCCGGATGAAGCGGCTACGGGCTTGAACCTGGTCGCCCTTCAATCCAGGCCCATGGCAATCCAGCACGCCATGTCCAATGGCTTTGGCTTCGGTGGGGTGAATGCCAGCGTGCTGTTTCGCCGCTGGACTGATGCGTCGGATGGCGGAGCCGTGACATGAGTTCGTTTGCCCAGCTAATCAAGCAATTCGATCCGTCGCGGCCGTTCGATTCACCGGCCAATTGGCGACAGGGGCGCACTGTTTTTGGCGGGTTGTCCGCGGCGCTTTCCCTCGAGACCATCCTGCGCAATGAAACAGTCGACTTACCGCCGTTCAAGTCCGCGCAAGTGTCGTTCATCGGGCCTGTCACGCAGCCTCAGACCTTCAACTCCAGCGTCTTGCGCGAGGGGCGATCAGCGACCTCTGTGGCCGTCGATTGCCTGTCGGGCGACGAGTTGGCGTTGCGCACAACCCTGTCGTTTGTACGGCCGCGGGCCAGTCGCATTGTCCACGACTCGTGGTGTCGCCCACCCGTGGGCGGCCCTTCCGAGTACACAACACTGGAGTTGGACCCCGCTGTAGCCCCGGCTTGCGCCTACAACTTTGAAATGCGTCCTGCGGGCGGATCGCTACCGGTGTCGGCCGCGGAAAATCCCGAGTTGCTGATGTGGGTCCGTCATCTGGATGCACAAGGTGTCGACCCGGCGGTCGCCCTGATTGCCCTGGCTGACAGTCTGCCGCCAGCTGCCATGACCTGCTTCACCGAACCGGCGGCGATCAGTTCGGCCTCCTGGATGATTGACTTGCCGCAGCCGGCCGTTGCCGGCGAATGGTTCCTCATCAACTCCTTTAGCCAGCAGGCACTGGAAGGGTATTCCTTGCAGGACATGGAAATCTGGGATGAAAGCGGCCGAAGGGTACTTTGGGCCCGTCAGACCGTAGCGATTTTTACCTGACGTGGTAGGTGGGGGGGGAGCCTCAAGCGGCGAGCTTCAAGCTTCAAGGGTTGATCGCCGGCGAGCCGGCTCCTACAGGGGGGGATTTTGCGGGGTGCCGTAGGAGCTGGCTTGCCAGCGATGGCGATCTTCAAAGCAGTGCAGGGCTTGAGGACTGATCGCCGGCAAGCCGGC
>NZ_JALQCX010000010.1:0-173988 GCF_023241665.1 Pseudomonas morbosilactucae
GTGAGGTGTCGCCACCCTTGTAGGAGCCGGCTTGCCGGCGATGGGGCCTTCAGCCTGGTGTTGGCCTTGAGGACGCTATCGCTGGCAAGCCAGCTCCTACATAAGCCGGCTTGTGTAACGGGTTCAGGTCGCCGGGCGGGTGGCGCCTTGTTTTTCCTTGGCGTTGAGGATGGCGGTGTATTCGCCCGGGTCGATGCCGTTGAGGTAGTAGTTGCCCACGTGGTGCAGGCGCCAGCGGATCGGGTCGTGGGTGGTGTGCACCCGGGCGTTGCGCCAGAAGCGGTCGAGGTTCCATTTACTCAGGGACGAACTGGCTCCCAGTAGCGAGAAGATGTCGCTGGAAATCTTCAGCGAGGCCCCGTCGGAATGGGCCCGGGCGGTGGCCACCGAGAGGATCAGTTCGTCCTGCAGTTCCTTGTTGTCCGGGTCCAGTTCGTGCTGGTCGAACACCCGCGCGGCATCGCGCAGCAGGGATTCGGCGGCCCGCAGCGCCACCGCGTATTCGCCGATCTGCTTGATGATGTGCGGTTCTTCATTGGCATGGTCGACGCCGCTCTCCACCCAGGGCCGGGCGTTGTGCTTGAGGTAATCGACCGCCGCCGACAAGGCGCCGGCGGCAATCCCGGTGTCGATGGCCGCGTGCAGAATCTGTGGGAAGGTCAGGCCGGTGCGTTTCATCGGGCCCTTGCGCTGGGACACAAAACGCTCGTCGAGCTCAATGTTGTCGAAGATCACCGTGCCGCTCACCGAGTTCTTCTGGCCGAAGGCGTCCCAGTCGTCCACCAGGGTCAGGCCCGGGGTGTCGCGGTTGAGCAGGACCCCGGCGCCGCCGTCTTCGCTGGCGGCGGTCAGGGAAATCCATTCGGCGAGGTAAGAGCCGGTGGAGTAGAACTTGCTGCCGTTAAGGATCAGCTTGCCATCGGCCCGGCGCTCGACCCGGGTCTTGAGGGCGAACTTGTTCTTGCCGCCGATCTCCGCCAGGGCATTGCCGAAGCGCTTGCCGGCCAGCACGTCGCTGACCAGCCGATCGCGTACTTCATCGGGGTAACCGTTGAAGATCCCCCGCAGCATCACGTTGTGGATCTGCAGCAATTGGCCGACGCCGCCATCGGCCACGGAAATCAGGCGCACGGTTTCGACGATGGTTTCAACCGAGGCCCCCAGACCGCCGAATGACTTGGGCACGCCGATCGAGGTCAGGCCGCTCTCTGACAAGAGTTGCGCCTGGCGCCTGGGCAGCTGGCCGTTTTGCCGGCTGTCGGCGGCGATTTCGGCAATCTCCCGGGCAATCTCTTTGGCCACGGCAATGGCCTGGGCCTCGCTTTGCAACAGGCGGATCGGTGCTTGCTCGTGTAGCGGTGTCGCGGGGTTGCGTTCGACCGTAGTCATTGCTGTACCTCGGGTAATTAAAACGATGGCCGGGCGCCGTGTTGGCCTAAAGCCCTCGCAGGACTTAAGGCAGCCCGTGTTGAAACACCCTTGAGCAAGTTCTGCGCCAGAGCGTTTTTGTGCGTCTGAATATGCGCTGCAGGCCTTGAACGGCGTGGCTTGCACAGGTGCGGGCGAAACCCTGGAAACCTCCGGTTGTTGCTGGAGCAGCAGCGCCCTATGGCCTGCTGCTCCAACAGCAGCAGTCGCCGCGCAATGCTGCTGGCAGGCCAGCAATCGGCTGTTGCGATTTTTTGCGGGCAGGGCGCAAGGCCTTGTAAACCGGGGCTTTGCGCTTTTGGCACGGGCGCTGCAATAGCTCTCTCAACCGACGCTATTGCTCATCCATTCCAAGGAGCTTCCATGACGCTTGCCGCCACCCAGCCCAAGCCCGCTGTCCAGGCTGAACTGGACCAGATCTGGTTTACCCGCTGCCCGGTCCCGACCGCTTCGGGAATCGCCTACAAACTCGGCTGGCTCAGCGAGGAATTCGCGGCCGATGGCCTGCCGGTCTCGACCTTGCAAGAGGCCCGGCAGTTGGGTCATCACCATTACGATCACCAGTTGCCCGGGCTGTTTCGCGAAGGCGGCAACGTGCCGGCCCTGGCTGCCCGCGCCGCTGGTTCGCCAAGCCGCTTGATCGGCCTGACCTGGATCGAGGAGTGGCAGACTATTTTGGTTCGCCCGGATTCCGGTATCCGTCGCCCCCAAGACCTCAAGGGCAAGCGCCTGGCCCTGCCGGCCTGGGGCGACAGCCGTCCCGGCAGCATCGCCCGGGCCATGAGCTTGCACGGTTACAAGGGCGCGTTAAGCCTGGCGGGCCTGGGTTTTGACGACGTTGAGCTGGTGGAGGTGGCGCTGCAGAACCAGGAACTGGCGAGCAATCCCCAGGAAGGTTTGCAGCGCCTGTGGTCGGGCCTGGACTACCTGGTGCGCGGCGACGTGGACGCGGTGTATGTCAAGGGTGCGTCCGCTGCCGATGCCGCCCGCCGCCTGGGCCTGGTGGTGGGCATCGACCTGGACCTGATCGCCGAGCCGCGCCACCGCATCAACAACGGCACGCCGCGTCCGATCACCGTGCACCAGAGCCTGCTGGACAACCACTTTGACCTGGTGGTGCGTTTCCTCGCGCAAACCCTGCGCGCTGCGGATTGGGCGGCCAATAACCGCCAGGCCCTGAACGCCATTCTCGAAGAGGAAACCCGTGCCGGCAGCGCCGGTGTGGCCGAGGCCTACCGCGGCGAATTCCACACCACCCTGGCTCCGGACCTGTCGCCTCAGCGCCTGGAGTTCCTCGATATCCAAAAGAACTTTCTTTACCTGCACGGCTTCCTGGAAGGGGATTTCGCCATCGCCGACTGGGTCGATCCGCGTCCGTTGCAAGCTGCCCATGAACTGTTGGCCAAGCGCCGCGCCTGAATCCGGAGAACTGCCATGACCGTACTGATCAACGAACAACCCGTCAGCCAAGAGCTGCAGGGCTTTATCAACCAGGTGCTGGTGGAGGCCGAAGAGGCGTTTACCGTGTTCCGTGAAACCAACACCATCACCGCCAACGGCACCGTGGGCTTTATCGAGCGGGTGCCGGGCGAGGAGCTGCTGGTGTCGGTCAACTACGGCGGGCCCTGGAACTACCGCAAGCCGCTGACGGCCACCGTCACCGACTTCGCCGGCAAGGTGATTGTCGGCAAGGGCAAGGGCGGCTTTGGGCGTTACACCAAGCTGTTCCAGGAACACGCCGACATCACCACCGTGTCCCACGTGCACTCGCCGTACCTCGGCGCCTGGGCCCAAACCCAGCGCACGCTGCCGTTCCACTATGTGCCGGTGCAGCGTTACCAGTTGGCCCGTGAGCTGCCGGTGTACATCGACCGGCGTCAGCAGGAGGTGGATTTCATCCTCGACAAGATTGCCGAGAACCCCTTCAACCTGGCGATCCTTGAAGCCAACGGCGGCTCCACCGTGTGGGGCAAGCAAGGGTTGCGGGCCACGGCTGAATTCATCCTGTTGCTGGAGGAGGGCGCGCAATTGCAACTGCTGGCCGATGCCCTCGGCGGCTCCCGGCCCTACGGCCCCGGGGTGCTGACCCAGCAATGGAAGATGAGCGGCCTTTACGAGCGCGCCACCGAACTGGGCCTGGTCCCCGCCATCGACCGCCGGGACTGACCAGGCACCGAGGGGTATCCCCATCGCCGGCAAGCCGGCTCCTACAGGTGGGATGACGTCCGTGGGGCGAGTTGGGTTCGAGGGCACGTCTCTGCATAGGAGCTGGCTTGCCAGCGATAGCGGTCCTGAGCGCGACGCAAGGCTTGAGGCCTATCGCCGGCAAGCCGGCTCCTACAGGTGGGATGGCGGCCGTGGGGCGTGTTGGGTTCGAGGGCACGCTCCCTGTAGGAGCTGGCTTGCCAGCGATAGCGATCCTGAGCGCGACACAAGGCTTGAGCCCCATCGCCCGCAGGACCTGGCTTTTTCAGGGCATTTATTTATTCAAGGAACAGGCACATGGCAGTCAAGATTCTCTGGTACCTCACCACTCCGGACGGGCCCTATCCATGGGAGCCGGAGGGGCGTTGGAAGACCGATTTCGAACACCTCAAGCAGTTGGCCGTGGCCAGCGATCGCCTGGGGTATTACGGCTCGTTGCTGGGCTCGAGCCCCAATGAAAGCCTGGTGGTGGCCGCGTCGTTGATCGACGCTACCCAGCGCCTGCGTTTCCTGGTGGCGCAGCACCCTGGCGAACTGTCGCCGGCGGTCCTGGCCAAATGGGCGCTGACGTTCGACCAGTTCTCCAACGGCCGCCTGCTGTTCAACGTGGTCAACGGCAATGACGCCGGCCTGGCCACTTTGGGGGTGCATTACCCCCACGACGAACGTTATGACTTCAGCCTCGAATACTGGCGCGCCTTCCAGGGCTTCTACGCCGGCGATACCGCGGGTTATGACGGCCGCTACGTCAAGCTGGCCCCGCGTGCTGCGGGCGCCGCCAGCCATCCCCTGGGCGGTTGGCACCCGCCGAAGCAGAAGCCCGGCATCCCGCTGTGGGGCGCCGGCACCTCGGGCCCTGGCGTCGCTCACTCGGTGCAGTTGCTGGATGTGTACCTGAGCTTTGCCAACACCCCGCCGAAACTCGGCGAAAAATTCCGCAAGGTGGCCGCCGAAGCTGCCAAGGTCGGGCGCGAACTGACCTTCGGCACCCGCCTGCAAATCATCGTCCGCGAAACCGAGGAAGAAGCCTGGGCCCACGCCGAGAAGCTGCTGCAGCGCACTTCGTTGCAGACGGCACGCAACGCCATCGAGCGCCAGCTGCCGGCCGGTGAAACCCTGGACAGCTTCCACAGCGACGACCCGCAAACCCAGAGCAATGTCGAGGCCATCCGCGCCGGGCGCCTGCCCAAGGCCCGGGACCTGGAGATCTACCCCAATGTCTGGCTTGGCCCGAGCCTGTTCGGCTTCAACATTCTCGGTCCGGCCGCCGGCACCTACCTGGTGGGCAGCGCCGAGCAGGTCGCCGAGCGCATTCGCGAGTACGAAGCCCAGGGCACCTCGGCGTTCATCCTGTCCGGCTTCCCGCTGATCGATGAAGCCCACCGCGTGGCCGACTTGCTGTTCCCGTTGCTCGACCTGGACCACGGTTTCGACGTACCGCGCCTGGGCGTGACCACCAAGGTCGCGCACCGTGCAGACCGCCTTGAGCAGGCATGAGGAGAAGGGCATGAGCGAGGCATTTTCCCGTCGGATCTTCCTGGGCAACAGTCTGGCCGTCGGTGGCGGCCTGTTGCTTGGCAGCAGCCTGCTCAGCGGTTGCGACAGCGGTGCGGCGGTCAGTGGCGCGGCCGCCTTGTCCAGCACCCCGGTGCGTGGCGGGCGCTTGCGGGTGGGCATTATCGATGGCGACCAGTCCGGCAACCTCGACGCCCACAAACCCGTGGGCGGCGGGATCATTCGCGGCTGGGCGCTGTACAGCAAATTCTGGGAATGGAACCCGGACGTCAGCACCCGACTGGCCCTGGCCGAGTTCGCCGAGCCCAATGCCGATGCCAGCGCCTGGACCATCCGCATCAAACCGGGCCTGGAGTTTCACCACGGCAAGAGCATCGGTGCCGACGACATGCTGTTCTCGATCCTGCGCCTGACCGACCCGCAATTGGCCTCGCCCTTTGCTGGGCTGGTGGGGGCTATCGACCGCCAGGCCCTGCGCAAGCTGGACGAGCGCACCATCGAGATTCGCTTCAAGGAAGGCCAGAGCTTCTTCCCCCTGGATGAAACCCTGATCAGCTTCGGTGGCATCGTGCCCACCGATTACCACCCCGTCACCAACCCGGTGGGCGCCGGGCCCTACAAGCTCAAGAGCTTTATTCCCGGGCAGCGCTCGCTCTACACCCGTTTTGATAACTACTACAAGCCCGGCCAACCCTACGCCGATGAGCTGGAGATCATCGAGTTCAAGGACCAGGTGTCCCGTGCTGCGGCCCTGCGTGCCGGGCAGATCGATGTCGCCAGCGGGGTCCAGGCCGAGCACAGCGCGCTGCTCAAGGCCGACACTCGGCTGCGGGTCTATGCCTCGCCGAGCACCTCGTTTACCGGCTTCAACCTGAACCTGGCCAAGGCGCCGTTCCAGGACCTGCGGGTACGTCAGGCCTTTCGTTTGCTGGCTGACCGCCAGGAACTGGTGGACCGCGGCCTCAATGGTTTCGGGCGCATCGCCAACGACCTGTATTCGCCCAAAGACCCGACCTACAACCACAGCATTGCCCAGCGGCCCCATGACCTGGAGCAGGCGCGCTCGCTGTTGCGCCAGGCCGGGCAGAGCGATCTGCGGGTGGAGCTGACCACCCCCTCGGGGCCCGGGGTCAACGCGGCGCTGGTGTTTGCCCAGCAAGCGAAAAAGGCCGGGGTCGAGGTCAAGGTCACCCAGGTCGATGGCTCGGTGTTCAACGGACCCCAGCGGGAAAACTGGCTGCTGTCCCCCGGTTCGACGCCGGCCCGGGGCTTTCTCGCCTCGGCGCTGCACAACGACGCGCCCCAGGCGATCTACAACCGCAGCAATTTCCACGACCCGCGGTTCACCGAGCTCTACCAGCAAGCCCTGGCCCAGCCCGACCTGGAACGGCGCAAGCAACTGGTGCATGAAGCCCAGGGCATCCAGCATGAGCGCGGCGGCCTGCTGATCTGGGGCTTCAACGATGTGCTGGACGCGGCCTCGATCCGCGTAGGCGGTTTGCAGCCGGAACAGACCACCTTCGCCTCCTGGCGCTTTGACGAGTTGTGGTTGAACCATGTCTGAACCTTGTGCCAAACCGTCACGTACCCCAGCCTGGCTGTCGTGGTTTATCGGGCGCCTGGGCTACGGCCTGCTCACTGCCTGGGTCATCAGCCTGGTGGTGTTCGTCGCCACCCAGGCGCTGCCGTCGGACCCGGCCCGGGTGATCCTCGGCCCCGAAGCGCCCCTGGAGAGCATCCTCACCCTGCAACGCCAGTTGGGGCTGGACCGGCCGATTTTCGAGCAGTACCTGCGCTGGCTGGGCCATGCCCTGACCGGCGAGTTGGGGGTCTCCCTGGACTCCAATGCCCCCGTGAGTAGCATCCTCTTCGGGCGCTTCGGCTACACCCTGGCGCTGCTGGCCGGGGTCATCGCGCTGGTGGTGCCCCTGGCCTTGGTGCTGGGGGTGTTCCTGGCCCTGCGTCGCGACAGCCGCCTGGATCGCTGGAGCCTGTCGCTGCTGATCTTCCTCAAGGCGACGCCGGGGTTTCTCCTGGCCATCGGCCTGGTGCTGCTGTTTTCCATGCCGCACATGGACCTGCTGCCGGCGGTGTCGATCCTCGACCCGGACCAGTCGCTTTGGCGCCAGTTGAAGTTCCTGGTGTTGCCGGTGGTGGCCCTGAGCCTGTCGGCGTTGCCGTATCTGACGCGCATGGTGCGGGCGGCGATGATCGAGGCGCTGGAGTCCGACTACGTGATTGCCGCGCGCCTGCGGGGCATTCCCGAGTGGCGCATCGTTTGGCGCCACACCTTGCCCAATGCCCTGATCCCGGCGATCCAGGGTGTGGCCCTGACCCTGCGCACGCTGATCGGCGGCGCGCTGCTGGCCGAGGTGATTTTCAGCTACCCGGGTATCGGCACGTCGTTGAACTCGGCGATCCAGATGCGCGACCTGCCGATGATCCAGGGCATCGTGCTGGTGATTACCCTGGCGGTGGTGCTGATCAACCTGCTGGCGGACCTGCTGACCGTGCTGCTCACCCCGAAACTGCGTACTGCGCGCCGGGTGACCCTGATTCGCCGTAACCGCCGGGGCATCCAGCCCTGGTGGCGGCGCTCGCCATCCAAGGCGCCATGAGAGGCCATCCATGAGCATTTCCCGTTCTACTCGCTGGCGTCTGTGGCTGGCCGAACCGCAAACCCGCAAGGGCGCACTGATTACCCTGCTGGTGGTGGCGCTGGCGTTGTTCGGCCCGTGGCTGGCGCCCCATGCGCCCACCGACATGCTCGGCCCGGTGTACGGCGCGCCCTCGGCGGCGGCCTGGCTGGGCTACGACTTTCTCGGCCACGACGTGCTGTCGCGTTTGCTCAGTGGCGGCTTGTCGGTGCTGTGGATGTCGGTCGCTGCGGCGTCGATCGCCTTGCTGGTCGGCAGCAGCCTGGGCCTGTTGGCGGGGTTTTCCCGACGTCGCCTGGACCAGTTGATCACCTGGCTGGCGGACGTGTCCCTGGCCTTTCCCGACCTGATCCTGGTGCTGCTGATTGTCTCCATGCTCGGGCGTGCGCCCTGGCTGATCGTGCTCACCGTGGCCATTGCCTTTACCCCCGGGGTGATTCGCCTGGCCCGGGGCAGCGCGGTGGCGGTGGCGGGGCAGGAGTTTGTCGAGGCCGCGCAGATGATGGGCTACTCGCGGCGGCGGATTCTGTTTCGCGAGATCCTGCCGAACATCCTCACGCCGCTGCTGGTGCACTTCGGCAACATGCTGACCTGGGGCGTGGGCATGCTCTCGGGCTTGAGCTTCCTGGGCTACGGGGTGGCACCGCCCACCGCCGACTGGGGCTTGATGATCAATGAAAACCAGGCCGGCCTGCTGGTGCAGCCCTGGGCGGTGCTGGCGCCAGCGGTGCTGATCGGGATCTTTGCCTATGGCACCAATATTCTCGCTGAAGGCATTGGCCGCAGCAGTTCGCGGATCGGAGACAAACAACCATGAACGCCCTTGCCGGGATCGAGTCCCCAGCCCCAGTGAATGCCTGGGACTCCTATCAAGACCCTGATCAGGAGCACCAGCGGGTGCTGCAGGTCAGTGAATTGCGAGTGGAATTGCAGGGCCAGGTGGACGTGCTCTCGGGGGTGTCGTTCAGCCTCGACGCCGGGGAGATTCTTGGCCTGGTAGGGGAGTCCGGCTCGGGCAAGACCACCCTGGCCACGGCCTTGCTAGCCCATGCTCGACGCGGTGCGCGGATTGTTTCCGGGCGCATCGAAGTGGCCGGGCAGGCCTTGCTGGAATTGCAGGGTGAGGCCTTGCGCCGGGCCCGGGGCAGCCTGATCGGCTACGTCGCCCAGGACCCGGCCACCGCTTTGAACCCAGCGTTGCGCATTGGCGGGCTGCTGCGCGAAACCCTGGCGGTGCATCAGGTGCGCCTGGACCGCGCGGCGCAGCAGCAACGCATCCTCGACACCCTGCGCGATGTCGGCCTGCCGTCCGATCCGGACTTTCTGCGGCGCTTTCCCCACCAACTCTCCGGTGGCCAGCAACAGCGAGTGATGCTGGCCCTGGCATTTGTCCTGCGGCCACGGCTGATCGTTCTCGATGAGCCGACCACCGCCCTGGATGTGACCACCCAGGCGCATATCCTCGACACCCTGCGCAGGCTGTGCAAAAGCCTCGGGGTGGCGGCGGTGTATGTGTCCCACGACCTGGCGGTGATCAAGGACCTGGTGGACCGGGTGATGGTTATGTACGCCGGGCGCCTGGTGGAAACCGCGACCCGCGAGGTGCTGTTCCGGCAGCCGGGCCACCCTTACACCCGTGGCTTGCTGGCGGCGATTCCAGACGTGGCCCAGCGGCGCGACCTGCAGGCGATCCCCGGCCATGCACCGGCCCCGGGGCAGCGTCCGTCGGGCTGCGCCTTTGCGCCTCGTTGCCCGCGCAGCCGCGCTGAATGCTCCCAGGCCGAGCCGCCCTTGCGCGGGGTGCAAGCGGGGCAGCAGGTGGCCTGCATCGACCCCCATCACCAGGAACTGCAATGGGTGGCGCAGGCCCCCGTGGCCCTTGGCGAGGCACGGGATCAGGGCGCGCCGCTCCTGGAAATCAACGGCTTGAACGTGGCCTATGACCGACAGGTGCTGTTCGACATCTCGCTGCGCCTGGCCCCGGGAGAATGCCTGGCGCTGGTGGGCGAGTCCGGCTCCGGCAAGACCAGCCTGGCCCGGGCTGTGGCCGGGTTGGGGGAAAATACCGAGGGTGAGCTGCGCTACGCCGGGCAGGCCTTGCCACTGGCGGCGCGGCAACGGGAGGCCGGGTTGCGGCACCAGATCCAGTACATATTCCAGAACCCGTATCGCGCGTTGAACCCTCGGCAGACGGTGTTTCAAACCCTGAGCACGCCCTTGCAGCACTTCTTCGGAATCACGGGGGGCGCAGCCCGGGAGCGGGTCGTGGCGGTGCTCAAGCGCGTTTCGTTGCCAGCGTCGGTGGGCGATCTCTATCCCCATAGCCTGTCGGGCGGTGAGCGCCAGCGGGTAGCGATTGCCCGAGCCCTGGTGTGCGAGCCGAAGTTGTTGATCTGCGATGAAATCACCTCGGCCCTGGATGTGTCGGTCCAGGCTTCGATCCTGGGGTTGCTGCGGCAATTGCAGGGGGAGGGGCTGACCTTGCTGTTTGTCACCCATGACCTCGGGGTGGTGCGCGCCATTGCCGACCGGGTGCTGGTGCTCAAACACGGGCGGGTGGTGGAGCAGGGGGCCGTGGACAGGGTGCTCGACCAGCCCCAGGCGGCCTACACCCGCACCCTGCTGGAAAACTCACCGACCTTGGGTCGTTGATACGCCAGGCGTTACCAACGCTGATCGCCGGCAAGCCGGCTCCTAAAAAAGGCGACGTTGGTGCACGCCGTTTCACACCCAAATCGCATCCCATAACGGATAGTCCTGCACCCTGCTGACCAGGCCCGCACGAATCGGGTTGGCAATGATGTACCGGGCCACCGCCTGCACGTTTTCCTCCCGGCGGATGGCCCGGTCGTGAAAGCCTTTCTGCCACAGGCGACCGCTACGCCCCAAGCGGGCATTGATCTCCCGGGCGCTGCGGGATTTAGTGGCGAGCATCAACGCCGACAGGCTGCTGTGCCTGAGTTCGACCAACCAGTGAAAATGATCCGGCATCACCACCCAGGCGAGAGAATCCGCCAGACCCTGATCCTGAGCCTGCCGAAACTGCCCCACCAACAGCCGCCCGCAGCGCCAGTCCGCAAATAGAGGCTGGCGATCCAGGGTAACGGCGGTCAACAGGTAAAGCTGTCCCGATTGGGAATAGCGCCCGGCGCGCAAGCGCTTGGCGTGAGGCCAGGTGGTCATTCCATTGCCCTGTTGTGTCCATGACAAGAACAAGGCTAATGCGGGGAATGCACTGGCAGTGCTGAAGAGTTGTTCTGGAGGTGTCCAGGAGGACGTAATCGCTGGCAAGCCAGCTCCTACAACGACCACGCACGCCCTGTAGGAGCCGGCTTGCCGGCGATCAACGCCTGGACGAGCCCTCATTGCATCTGGATATGTACACCTGCGGCGGACGCCATCGCTGGCAAGCCAGCTCCTTGGGCCAGCCATCGGCATGAGCCCGCATTCACAAGGTTGAGGGTGCAGGACTACCCGTTATGGGACGCGATCTGGGTGTGAAACGGCGTGCACCAGCGTCGCCTTTTTGTAGGAGCCGGCTTGCCGGCGATTGGGGCCTTATGTCCTGCGCCCTGTTCGGCGGCGTTATCGCTGGCAAGCCAGCTCCTACAGGGGGTGGACGGTGGGTTCAGGCCACCCGGGCTTTGCGGCGACGGGCTTCTTCGCGGACGGCGGGGATGATCCAGCGGCCGTAGTCAACGGTGTCGTAGAACGGGTCGTAACCGCGGTTGAGGAAGGTGGTGACGCCCAAGTCAACGTAATCCAGTAGGGCTTGGGCCACGGTTTCCGGGGTGCCGACCAGGGCGGTGGTGTCGCCGTAGGCACCGACGGCGGTGGCGGTGGGCATCCATAGGGCGCGGTCGTGGCGGTCACCCTGGGCGGCAGCGGCCAACAGGCGTTCGGAGCCGGTGCCCTTGAGGCGTTTTTGCCAGGGGCTGCCGGCGGCGAACTGCGGGTTGGCCTTGATCTGCGCCAGGATCTGCTCCGCCCGTTGCCAGGCCAGCTCCTCGGTGGCGCCGAGGATCAGGCGCACCGACAGGCTGACCTTGGGCGCTGCCACGCCCGCCGCGCTGGCGGCTGCGCGCAGTTTGCCGATCTGCTCGGCGACGCCGCTCAGGGGCTCGCCCCATAAGGCGTAGAGGTCGGCGTGTTTCACCGCGATCTGGTAGGCGATGTCAGAAGAACCGCCGAAGGAAATCGGGATGTGCGGCTGCTGCAGGGGTTTGACCGGGGAGAAGGCGCCCTTGATGTTGAAGTACTGCCCCTCGAAGTCGAAGGGTTCTTCAGCGGTCCAGGTGCGGCGGACGATTTCCAGGTATTCGTCAGTGCGTTTGTAGCGTTCGGTCTTGTCCAGCAGGGTGTCGCCTTCCTGGGGTTCGGCGGTGATGCCGGTGATGGCGTGCAAGCGAATTCGCCCGCCGCCGGTGGTGTGGTCCAGGGTGGCGAAGGCCCGGGCCGCCACGGTGGGGGCGGTCAGCGCCGGGCGGTGGGCGATCATGAAACCCAGGCGCTCGGTGTGGGCAGCGGCGTAGGCGGCGATTTGCAGGCTGTCGGCGCTGCCGGGGCCGCTGGCGATCAGCACCCGGTCGAAGCCGGCGTGTTCGTGGCTACGGGCGTGGTGACGGATAAATTCCAGGTCGAAGTCCGGGCTACGGGCGCCACGGGTTTCCGACCATTGGCGGGGGAAGATCATGCCGACAAATTCAATGGACATGGGCGGTTCCTATAAAGGGCAGATAAGGGCAGGTCAACGCAGCGTGTGGCTCACGCACGGTCGTTGAGCCAGAGGTTTTCAAAGCGCCAGGTGCTGAACAGCGATTCTTCGGCCGCCGCGCCACCGACGCGGGTGGCCACGCTGTCCAGCAGGTCGGCGTACCCCCAGATCAACAGGCCGCCGCGCTGGTACTGGATCTGCTGGGCCTGGTGCACCAAGGCCTTGCGTTGCTCCAGGTCGGGCTGGGCCATGGCGGCCAGAAACAGCCGGCTGAACTCGGGGTCGTTGAAATGGGTTTTGTTCGACACGGCAAACGGTGCATCGGTGTGCATGGCGCTGGCCAGGAATGGCGCACCGATGCTGCCACCGGTGCTCAGGGTCCAGTCGTTGTGCTGCGGCCCGTCGAAGGTTGCCAGGTCCACCTGGCGAACCTTGAGGGTCACGCCAATGCGCTTGGCCTGTTCCGCCAGCACCAGGGCCGATGCCAGGCCCGGCCCCGGGGTGGTCACCAGTTCCACTTCGAGGTTTTCCTGGCCGGCCTCCTTGAGCAGTTGCGCCGCCCGCTGCGGGTCGTGGGCCCGGGGGCCAAGGCCGTGGTTGAAGGTGGGGTCGCTGGGGGCATACAGGTCGTTGGCCACCCGGCCCTGGCCATTGAGGGCGCGGCGCACCAGTTCCTCGCGGTCCGCCAGCAGGCGAAAGGCTTCCCGCACCCGGGGGTCGTTGAAGGGGGGCTTGTCCAGGTTCATGTCGAACGACAGCCAGTTGCCGGTCACCGATTTCAGCAGCCGTACCCGAGGGTCGCGACGCAGCACCTCCAGTTGTTCGGTGGGCATCACGTTGGCCATGTCGATCTGCCCAGAACGCAGGGCGGCCAGGCGCGATACCTGGTCCTTGAAGTCGATGATTTCCAGCTCGTCGGCGTAAGGCTTGCCATCCTTGTAGTAATTCTCGAAACGGGTGAACAGCGAGCGCTGGCCCGGGGTGAAACTCTTGAGCTTGTAGGGCCCGGCACCCACCGGGTTGGTCACGGGGTGGTAATCCACCGGGACGATGCCGCCGAAGTTGACCCAGGTTTCCGCCAGGGGCAGGTAGCTGCGACCCTCGCGAAAGCCCAGGCGCACGGTGCGATTGTCGAGCTTGACCAGGTTGTCGCGGTCCACCCAGTGCAGCAGCGCGGCATAGGGCGAGGCCAGTTGCGGGTCGGTCAGGCGGCGGATGGAGAAGATCAGGTCGTCGGCGTCGATGGTCTTGCCGTGGTGGAATTCCAGGCCCGGGCGCAGGCGCAAGGTCCAGCTGCTGGCGTCGGCATTGGGTTCGGCGAACTCGGCCAGGGCCAGGCGCGGCTGCATGTGCTCGTCCCATTCCCAGAGTTTGCTGTACAGGGCGAAACCGCGAATGATCCCGCTGCCGATGGGCTTGTGGGCATCCAGGTTGCCGCTCTGGTTGCCGTCGAGAATGCCCAGGCGCAGGCGCCCGCCGTACTGCGGCTGAGTGCTGGCGCCGAGGGTGGCGGCCGGTTGCTCGCCGTTCGGGCCACACCCGGCGAGCAGGCTGCTGCCCAACAGCAACCCGCCACCGAACAGGGCGCTGTGGCTGAGAAAGTCCCGGCGGCTGATCAAGGAACGAGGGTCCTGGCTCATGGCGTCAGGCTCCTGCCGGGCCGTTGGCGGAGCGCAGTTCCAGGGCAGGCTCCTCGGGGCGGCTCAGTTCGGCGCGCTCGGCGCGAAAGTGCGGGAGGATGTGTTCCCCGAGGCGGTAGGCCTCTTCCAGGTGAGGGTAGCCGGCGAGAAAGAACAGGTCGATGCCCAGGGCGTTGTATTCGCGAATCCGCTCGACCACGTTGGCGTAGCTGCCCACCAGGGCGCAGCCCGGCGGAATGCCGATGTAACCGAAGCCGGTCCAGACATTGGGGTGGATAAAAAAGTCCTCGAAGCCCTGGGCTTCGGTCTTTTCGGCGAACTGCTCCTCGTAGCTGAGCTTGCGCGCGGTGCGCAGCCCGGCATGGGCGGCCACGGCCTTGACCGCGCCCTTGGCGATGCCTTCGTCGAAGAAGCGCCGAGCCTCGGTGCGCGCCAGTTCCTCGGTTTCCCGGGTGATGACGTCGATCGACAGGCCAAAGCGGATCTGACTGCGCCCGTACTTCAAGGCGCGTTGGCGAATATCGGCAATCAGAGCGGCAATTTCGTCCGGGTGTTCGGCCCGCATCAGGTAGAAATCGGCGTGTTTGGCAGCGAACTCCCGGGCCGGGATCGATGAGCCAGCGGTGCAGATCAGCGGCAGCTCGGCTTTTTTCAGCGGCCCGCGCAGGCCACCGCCCTCAGCCTGGTAGAAGCGCCCGCTGTAGTGGAAGTTCTCGTTGTGCCAGTAGCCCTTGACCACGTCCATGAACTCGGTGGCCCGCTCGTAGCGTTCATCGTGGTCGCTGAAATCCCCGACCTGGCGCTGCATGGCGTCTGAGCCGCCGTTGATGATGTTCCACACCAGGCGGTTGCCGGTGGCGCGCTGGTAGGTGGCGGCCTGTTGCACCGCGACCCAGGGCGTGTAGTGATAGGGCTGGAACGCGGTGACGAACTTCAGGCTGCGGGTTTCCCGGGCCAGCAGCGAGCACACGGTCCAGGGCTCTTCGCCGGACGGCGCGTTGACCATCAGTGCGCCGCCGAAGCCGTTGATTTCCGCGGCCTTGGCAATCTGCCCCAGGTAGTCGATGTAGGTGAAATGATCACCGACGCTGAAGGCCGAGACCGCGCCGGTGCTGGGCCCGCCACGGTGCCAGTCGCCACGGTTGCGTGGGTCGCCGGGGAGGAATTGGGTTTCGCCGTGCAGGGGCAGGCGGGTGAAAAATTCAATGCTCATTCAAGGGGCTCCGGGTCACTGCACGCTAGGGCTGCAGATCGGGGTGATGGGTTGGCCGTTGATGACCTTGTGGGCGAAGGGCACGGAATCCTTGAGCGAGGCGTTGACCGTTTCGCTGTGGCCCAGGCCTTTGTAGAGGTGGCCCTCGACCACCGAGCCGGCTTTGCAGGCATCCTGCATCAGGGCCACTTGGGTGGTGGCGGCCGGGGTTTTGTCTTCGGCACCGGTGCCGATGAAGATCGGCTGTGGCGCCTTCAGGGTCGGGTAGGAAACCTGCTTCTGCCAGGCCGCGAGCTGGTTGCCCTGGTAGTCCTTCTTGGCGTTGGCCGGGGTCAGGCCGACCCCCACCACGTCGCTGACCAGGGCGGCCAGGCAGCTGGTGCGGGCCTGTTCGAATAGGGGCAGGGCCTTGTCGGTATAGAAGTCGCGAGGGTCGATGCTCGGGTCGTACTGCTGGGCCGCAAGCAGGGTGTAGAAACCGTAGGCCAGGGCCGCGTCGACTTTGTTCGGGTCCTGTTCGCCGACGTTTTTTGCGCCCACGGTGTAGATCACCCCGGTGCCGATGCTGCCCTTGAGCCCGAGGTCTGGGGCGTAGGTCGGTGCGTAGGCGGCCGAGGCGAAGGCCCCGGCACCGCCCTGGGACTGGCCGATCACCAGCACTTTG
Organism: Pseudomonas morbosilactucae; assembly: GCF_023241665.1. Classification (NCBI taxonomy): domain Bacteria; kingdom Pseudomonadati; phylum Pseudomonadota; class Gammaproteobacteria; order Pseudomonadales; family Pseudomonadaceae; genus Pseudomonas; species Pseudomonas morbosilactucae. Next base: position 16,037 of record NZ_JALQCX010000010.1, read on the forward strand.
TTGGCCAGGCCCGGAACCCCGGCGACCACCGCCTTGGCCGCATCGAGGATGCCGTAGGCGGCCATACGGTTGTTCAGCAGCGGATGGCCGCCGGGCACGCCCAGGCCCTGGTAGTCGGTGGCGACAATGGCGAAACCTTCGTCCAGCCAACGGCTCAGGTACTGCACGTCACGGTAGGAACGACCTTGCCACGAGGGCGCGCAGACATCCGCCACGCCCACGGTGCCGTGGCCCCAGGTGGCTACTGGCCAACCGCCGGCCGGGGCCTTGCCTTTGGGCAGGAACAGGGTGCCGGAGACTACGATCGGGGTCTTGTTGTCGATGCCATCGGTGGAGCTGTAGAGAATCCGTTGGGCGCTGGCGGCGTTGGGCAGGCTCAGGGTCTTTTCCAGGGGCTCGCTGCGCAGCAGTTTGCCTGGGGTGGCGGGGATGGCGTCGGCCCAGGTGTAGAAGGCCGAGACGCGCCCGTCGCCCTGTTGCGGGTCGGGCTTGGGGGCATAGGTACCGGCGGCCAGGGCCGACATGGACAAGGCCAGTACACTCAGGCCGAAAACGAATTTAGCGGGCAGTTTCATCAAGAGGACTCGTGGTCAGGATTCAAGGATGGGCGGTGACTTGGCCACGCAGGGCGGGCCAGTAGTCGGTGAGTTGCAGGTCGATCAGCGCCTGGTTGGTGAAGCCGGTGGCCAGGGCCGGGCTGATGTCGTAGGGCGTGCGGATCAATTGGTTGGCCAGGGCGTAGGCGCTCAGGGCCTGGTAGTGGGCTTTGAGCTGCTGATCGCTCTTGGGCGCCCAGCGTTCTTTCCAGGCCACCGGGTCGCCTTGATCGTCGCGGCGCAGCACGCTTTCAGCGGTGCCGGCGCGGGACGAGAGTTGGTAATAGGCGTCCTGGTTCTGTTCCTGGGACAGCCACCACGCGGCCTTGACCCAGGCAGTGGCCAGCAGTTGGGTGAGCTCCGGGTGCTGGTCGATGAAGCGGTCAGTGCCCCAGAGGTCGGAGATCAGGCGCCAGTCATTGGCGCCTTGCTTGGTCGACCAGATGATCTTGCCCACGCCTTTGTCTTCCAGGGCGTAGGCCTCATTGAGCAACACGGCCGCGTCGACCTTGCCGGCGGACACCGCTGCGGCACCGACCTGTGGGTTGAGGTTGGCGATCTTGAAGTCATCGAGCGTCAGGCCCTTGCTGGCCAGGAAGTTACTGAAGGCGAACTCCCAGGGACGGCCACGGTGCAGGGCTACACGCTGGCCCTTGAGGTCCTCGATGCTCTTGGCCGTGGAGTTGGCGGGGACCACCAGGTAGATATTGTTGCCGCTGCCACCAGGCACGATCAGCTTGCCGGGCACGCCGCCGGCGCCAGCGATCACCGAGGGCAGGTCGCCGCGTACGGCGAAGTCGATGCTGTTGTTGCTGAAACCTTCGTTGATCTGCGGACCGCGCCGGCGTGGGGCAGGGCGATCCATTCCAGCTTGACCCCGCGCTGCTGGAGTTGCTGTTCCAGCCAGCCGTCCTCGATGACCCGCCCGGCAATGCCGCCGAACACGGGCTTGCCGCCCTGGGTAAAGGCGACGATGGCGATCTTTACCGAGGCCGGCGCCGATTCGGCCAGGGCCGTGACACTGAGCAACAGTGCGGCCAGTGCGGCCAGCGTATTGCGCCATAAAGCTTGCATTGCACTCTCCCTAAAAAAAATTACCCAACAACACCGACGTTCCCCTGTAGGAGCCGGCGTGCCGGCGAGGGGCCCATGAGCCTTGCATGGCCCTGGCGGACGCCATCGCTGGCGAGCCAGCTCCTACAACAGCGGGTGGGGCGGTGTTTCTGTGAAGGGTGTTGGCAGGGAGAGAGCAGATTGCATGCCATGGGCCAAAAAAAACGCTGCAGCCCTTGTAGGGCGTGGTGTTCAGCGTTTGTGCCTGAGACGCTTGCAGCCAGGGGCTGCTGATCTGCGAACAGCCGGGTGCTTACCCGTTGCTGCTCCAGCAGCAGGTCGGATGCAATAAAACTGCATATGCATTTAAGGAATATTTAAATATTAATTAATAATTTTTTAGTCTAAATATCTTCGTGCACTATTGAGCCCGCGCTTTTACTGCCAGGAATGCACCATGTCGCTGATCACCCATCCAAACGCTCGCGAGTTGACCAAGTCGGTGCGGGCCACCGTCCTGGTGTTCAAGGACCCGCGCTCCCAGGAATTGCTCAGCCGCATCGAGCGCCTGGCCCCCAGTGAGGCCAACACCTTGATCATTGGCGAAACCGGTACCGGCAAGGAGTTGGTGGCGCGGCATATCCATCACCTCAGTCGGCGTGGGCGCGAACCCTTTGTCGCCGTGAACTGCGGTGCCTTCGCTGAAACCCTGGTGGAAAGCGAGTTGTTCGGTCATGAAAAGGGCGCCTTCACCGGTGCCACCACCCACAAGGCCGGCTGGTTCGAGGCGGCCAATGGCGGCACCTTGTTCCTCGATGAAATCGGCGACTTGCCGTTGAACATGCAGGTCAAGTTGCTGCGGGTGTTGCAGGAGCGGGAAGTGGTGCGCCTGGGGTCGCGAACGCCGATCCCGATCAATGTGCGGCTGGTGGCGGCGACCAACGTCAACCTGGCGGACGCCGTGGTGGCCGGGCACTTTCGCGAAGACCTGTTCTACCGCCTGCATGTGGCCACCATTCGCCTGCCGCCCCTGCGCGAACGGCCGGGGGACATCCTGCCGCTGGCGGAATTTTTCCTGGAGGAACACTGCCAGCGCCTGGGCTACAACCGTGCCTCGCTGAGCATCGAGGCCGAGCGCAAGCTGCTGGAGCACAGCTGGCCCGGCAACATCCGCGAGCTGGAAAACGCCATTCACCACGCCTTGCTGGTGTGCCGCAATCAGCGGGTGGCCCCGGCCGACCTGCACCTGGTGGACATGCGCTCATCCGGCATTCGCCAGGACGAGGCGGCCCATGCCGGCCACGCGTCTGTGGGCGCTGCCCCGGCGGATCTGGAAAGCGCGCTCAACGCGTTGTTCGAACAGAACATCCCCGACCTCTACGAGCACATCGAAGAAACCATCTTTCGTGCGGCGTATCGCTACTGCCACGGCAACCAATTGCAGACCGGGCGCTTGCTGAACATCAGCCGCAACATCGTGCGTGCGCGCCTGGAAAAAATCGGCGAACTCAATCGCCCAGCCACCGTCGAGTAACGCGAGCCTGACCCTAGTGCCGTGCCCGGGTACGGGCGTTTTTTACCCAAGGTGATTGACGGATGGGCAGGCCTCCTTTAGCTTGTGGAACGATCATTCCAGTACAGGTGATTACCGTGCGCCCCAAGGAGTTCGACCCCGACCAGATTGCCGACGCCGCGATGCAGGTGTTCTGGCAACGCGGTTACGCCGCGACCTCGATCCAGGACCTGGTGGAAGGCACCGGCCTGAGCCGCAGCAGCCTGTACAACGCTTTCGACAGCAAGCACGGGTTGTACACCTGCGCCCTCAAGCGCTACCAGGAGCAGAGCAACGCCAACATCACCTTGCTGGCCCAGGACGCGCCGGCCAAGGCGCTGGTGCGCCAGTTGCTGCTGCGCATCGTCGACGATGAACTCGACGACACCCAGCGCCTGGGGTGCCTGGCGGCCAATGCCGCACTGGAGGTGGCGGGGCAGGACCCGGTGGTGGCCGAGCTTGTGGCGCAGAACTTTCGGCGGGTCGAAGCTGCATTGGCGCGGCTCTTGCGCCGGGGCCAGGCGGAAGGCGATATCGACCCCGACAAAAACCCAGCAGCCTTGGCCAGTTTTGTGGTCTGCACCGTCCAGGGTTTGCGCGTGCTGGGCAAAGGCAGTGCCCCCGGCGAGCGCCGCGAGCGTTTATTGAATGTGCTTGAGGTTGCGCTACAAAGCCTTTGATTTATAAAACAATCGACTTCGATACGGACTAAGGTTTGTGCGTCGTTGCGGGAAAAATTCGCCTAGTTTTGGAATGTTCATTCCAGTAATCAAAAGCCCATTGCTGGTGCTCATCGAGCCTGGCGAGTGGCCTTTTATCACCCAAGAGAAGGAGTGTTTTCGATGCCTGATTCGATACCCAACCCCACCCCCAAGGACCGCTTGCCGATCTGGCGTTTGCTGGCGTTCACCGTGGCCGGCTTCATGACCATCATGACCGAGACCCTGCCCGCCGGCCTGTTGCCCCAGATCAGCCAGGGTCTGGGTATCTCCCAGGCCATGGCCGGGCAGTTGATCAGCCTGTACGCCCTGGGATCGGTGGCGGCGGCGATTCCGCTGGTGGCCGCCACTCGCAGTTGGCGCAGAAGGCCGTTGCTGTTGCTGGCCATCGCTGGTTTGCTGGTGTTCAACAGCCTGACCGCACTGTCGACCTCGCTCCCGCTGACCCTGGCCGCACGTTTTGTTGCCGGCATGGCGGCCGGGTTGATCTGGGGCCTGTTGGCCGGCTATGCCCGGCGCATGGTGCCGGAGCACCTGCAAGGCCGGGCCCTGGCGGTGGTCGGGGTGGGCCAGCCCTTGGCGCTGTGCCTGGGGGTGCCGCTGGGCGCGTGGTTGGGCAGCTTGATCGAGTGGCGCAGCATCTTCTGGATCATGTCGGCGCTGGCGGCGCTGTTGTTGTTCTGGGTGCGCTTCGGGGTGCCGGATTATGCTGGCCAGACAGCGGACCAGCGCCAACCGGTAGCGCGAATCTTCCTGACCCGGGGCATTCCTGCGGCGCTGCTGGTGATCTTTGTCTGGATTCTCGCCCACAACATTTTGTACACCTACATCGCGCCGTTCCTGGCCACGGTGGGGCTGGGCGAGCGTCTGGACCTGGTGCTGTTGCTGTTCGGCCTGGCGTCGATTGTCGGCATCTGGTTCACCGGCCTGCTGGTCGACCGCTGGCTGCGGGGGCTGACCCTGTGCAGCCTGGCGGCCTTTGCTTTGGCGGCGTTGGTGCTGGGCATCGGTGCTGGCCAGCCACTGGTGATCTATGTCGGGGTGGCTGCCTGGGGCCTGACTTTCGGTGGCGCGCCGACCCTGCTGCAGACCGCCGTGGCCGACGCTGCGGGTGAGGGCGCGGATGTCGCGCAGTCGATGCTGGTGACCATCTTCAACCTGGCGATTGCCGGCGGCGGCCTGGTGGGCGGCCTGTTGTTGAGCAGTGCCGGCGCCCAGGCCTTCCCCTGGGCCATGGCCGCCTTGGCAATGGTCGGCCTGGCCACGGTGTGGGTCGCCAGCAGCCACGCCTTCAAGCCCGGGCAGCGCCTGGCAAACTGCGGCTGATACGCCACGCTGTTCAGCACTGGGGGCCAGCACCGACGGCTATTGGCCGCGGGCGCCGGCCTTGCTCAGGGCGATGGCGTCGACCAGGCCATCGATGCCCTGCAGCAGTTCGCGGTTGTCGTGGTCCCAGGGGTGAAAACCCGGCTTGAAGAACTGTAACCAGGGCAGGGCGATGTTCGGGAACACGCCGCGCCGGCCGTAGAGGTATTTGACCACCCGCCACAGGCCGCGCAGATGGCCGCCGTGCTTGCGGTCGGCGATCAGCAGGCGCACATGGAAGTCGAACACCACCAGCCAGAACATCAGGCTGGTGAACAGCATGCTTGAGGTGCGGATCAGGTAGCGCTTGGGCCCGGGCTTGAGCACGGCGTTCCAGACGTCGTAGGACACGGCTTTGTGTTCGGTTTCCTCCAGGGCATGCCACCTCCACATCTGCCGGTAGCCGGCCACCGAGTCGCCGAAACGGCTGGGGTCGCGCAGCAGCAGGTCGGCGAGGATCGCGGTGTAGTGCTCCAAGGCCACGGTAATGGCCAGGTTGAAGGCCGGCGGGAAGTGTTTTTTCTGGAACTCGAGGATCGCGCTCAGGCGTCGGTGCAGCAGGTGCGCCGGCAGCCCGGCCGCTTGCAGCAGGTCGTTGTAGCGCAGGTGCTCGCGGCTGTGCATGGCCTCCTGGCCGATAAACCCCTGGATCTGTTTTTTCAACTGCGGGTCGTCAACCCGGTCGCGGTAGTGCCGCACGCTGTCCATGAAGAACAGCTCGCCGGCGGGAAACAGCAGGGACAGGGCATTGAAGAAGTGGCTGACGTGGCGGCCTTGTTCGTGCCAGTCGCAGATGCGCTCGGCAGGCAGGTCGGGGCGGATGTCTCGGCGGATGGGCAGCATGGCTGGCGCTCCTCTAAGCAGTCGGTTGCAGGCTCACAGGCCGCGTTCGTTGTTGGCCTGGTACACCGGGGCCTTGTTTTTGTGCGCCCGCAGGCGGCGCGTGGCGAACACCACCAGGGCCTGGTAGACGCTGGGCAGCAGGCGCACGAACAGGTCCAGGGCGTGGGCGTCGCGGCCGATCAGCACCCGGCGCTTGTTCTTGCGCACGCCATGCAGGATCACCTTGCCGCTTGTTCGGCCGAGGTGATAAAGAGCTTTTCGAAGTCCTCGCGGGCCTGCTGCTCGCTGTCGATCAGCAAGCCTTTGAGGTTGTCGTCGATGCGGCTGGTGCGGGCGATGTCGGTGCGAATGCCGCCGGGGTGAACGCAGGTGGCGGACACACCGACCCCCAGCAAGTCGAGTTCCTGGCGCAGGGATTCGGTGTAGCCGCGCACGGCGAATTTGGTGGCGTTGTAGGCGCTCATGCCCGGTTGGGAGAACAGCCCGAACACACTGGAGGTGTTGATCACATGGCCGTCGCCGCTCAGTTTGAGGTACGGCAGGAAGGCTTGGGTACCGTGCACCACCCCCCAGAAATTCACGTCGACGATCCATTCCAGGTCGGCCAGGCTGGTGCCTTCGACTGTGCTCGACAGGGCCACTCCGGCGTTGTTGAAAATCAGGTTGACCTGGCCGTGCTCGTCCGCCGTGGCGGCGGCCCAGTCGAACACCGCCTCGCGGTCGCCGACGTCCAGTTCCCTAGAGGTGATACGCAGCGGCAGCAGGGTGGCGGCCTGGGCCAGCGCCACGGTCTGTTGCAGGCCCTGGAGGTTCTTGTCGGCCAGGGCCAGGTGGCAGCCTTCACGCGCCAGGGCGATGGCCAGGGCCCGGCCCATGCCGGAGGCGGCGCCGGTGATGGCCGCGACTTTTCCGTTAAAGCTGTTCATCGGTGGCGGCCTCGTGCGGTGTCAGGGAGGGCGTTGCAGCGGCAACCGGCGGGGCGTTAACGCTGGAGTTGGAGCGGGCGCCCAGGTAGTCCTGCAAGTCGAAACGTCGGGTCTGGCGGCGAAAGCTCCAGGTGGAGCCGGGCCACAGGGTGGTGTTCTTGCCGCTGCGCGGGTCCAGGTACCAACTGCGGCAGCCGCCGGTGGACCAGATGGCGCCGTCGAGGCGTCGTTGCAACTGGAGGTTGTAGTCGCGCTCGACCCGGGTCTTGACCTCCAGGCTGCCGAGGTCGTGGCGGCGCATCTGTTCCAGGGCCTTGAGGATGTAGTCCACCTGGGCCTCGATCATCAGGATCATCGAGTTGTGCCCCAGGCCGGTGTTGGGGCCGATGATCATGAACAGGTTGGGAAAGCCCGGCAGGCAAGTACCCAGGTAGGCGTGTGCGCCCTGGGCCCAGGCGTCGTGCAGGTCGCAACCGTTACGCCCCAGCAGCAGACCGCGGGGCAGGGGCTCGGTGGCCTGGAAACCGGTGCCGAAGATCAGGCAATCGGTGGGGTGCCGACGCCCGTCGACGGTGACCACGGCGTCGGCTTCTATGCGCAGGATGGCCTCGCTAACCACCTGCACCTGAGGGCGAGCCAGGGCCGGGTAATAGTCGTTGGAGATCAGGATGCGTTTGCAGCCGATGGTGTAGTCGGGGGTCAGGGTGCGGCGCAAGGCCGGGTCCGGCACTTGCCGATGCAGATGGCGCAGGGCAACCCGTTGCACCAGCTTCATCCATTGCGGCCGGTGGGCGAAGGCAATGACCCGGCTTTCCAGGGCCCAGTAAAGGGCCGAGCGCGCCAGCTTCTGGGTCAGCGGCAGGTGCTTGAACAACCAGCGCTCGACCCGGCTCACCGGCCGGTCGGGTTTGGGCAGAATCCACGGCGGCGTGCGCTGGAACAGGTCGAGGTGGGCCACCTGTTCGGCGATCTGCGGCACGAACTGAATGGCGCTGGCGCCAGTGCCGATCACCGCCACGCGTTTGCCTTGCAGGGGGTAATCGTGGTCCCAGTGCTGGGAGTGGAAGCGCTTGCCGGTGAAGCGCTCAAGCCCCGGCAGTGCCGGGATGGCCGGGCGCGACAGGCCGCCCATGCCTGACACCAGCACCCGGGCAGACACCTGCCGGCCATTGCTGAAACTCAGTTGCCAGCGTTGGCTGGCTTCATCGAAGCGCGCCTGCTCCAGGCCCATGCCGAAATGCAGGAAGGGCCCGAGGGCAAAACGCTGTGCGCAGTCTTCCAGGTAGGCACGGATTTCCGCCTGGGGCGCGAACTGGCGGCTCCAGTTCGGGTTGGGCGCAAAGGAAAACGAATACACGTGGGACTGCACATCGCAGGCGCAGCCCGGGTAATGGTTGTCGCGCCAGGTGCCGCCGAGGGCGTCGGCCTGTTCCGCGACGAAAAAATCCTGGAGCCCGGCCTGCTTGAGCTGGATGGCCATGCACAGCCCGGCGAAACCGGCGCCAATGATGGCGATGTCGATGCTGTCCTGCGGTCCGGGCGGCGAGTACGCATTCATGGTGTGTACCTCGATTGGGGGTGACGCGGGTGGATGACGTTGGTCAGTGAGTGAATATTCAGGATTGCACAATTTAAAAATATGTTTTAAAAAATTATTTAAATAAATTACCTGAAACAGTCATCCACGCCAGCACTCAGTGCCACCCAAGGCCCGCAAGACGACGAACGGGGCTCGCGGCACACCGGCAGGACGGCTCGCCGCAACCGGGATCAATCCCGATCCGGGAAGGTGGCGCAGGGATGGGGAGGGCAGCGATATGCAATGGATGGTGGTGATGGGAGGGTTGCTGGTGGGCTCGCTGGCCCTGGGGTTAGTGAGTTTTCGCCTGACCCGGCGGATTGAACAGGCGGTGCCGATCAACGGCCGCTTTATCGAGGTGGGCGGCGAGCGCATCCACTATGTGGATGAAGGCAAGGGCCCGGCCCTGGTGATGATTCACGGGTTGATGGGCAGCAGCCGCAACTTGACCCACTCCCTGGCGCCCGCGCTGCGCGAGCAGTTCCGGGTGATCACCCTGGACCGTCCGGGCTCCGGTTATTCCACCCGGGCTCGGGGCGCTGCCGCTGACTTGCCGGCCCAGGCCCGCTTGATCGCCCAGTTGATCCGCACCCTGGATCTGGGCCAGCCGCTGGTGCTCGGGCACTCCCTGGGCGGCGCGGTGGCCCTGACCCTGGCGGTGGAGCATCCGCAGTCGCTGTCCGGCCTGGTGCTGGTGGCGCCGCTGACCCATCCCCAGCGCATGCTGCCCCTGGTGTTTCTGTCATTGGCGGTGCGCCCCGGCTTTTTAAGGCGCTGGGTGGCCCTGACCCTGGCTACGCCCCTGGGCATGCTCAGCCGGCACCAGGCGGTCCGGCAGGTGTTCGCCCCGGACCCGCCACCAGCGGATTTTGCCGAGCGTGGCGGCGGGCTGCTGGGCATGCGTCCGAACAACTTTTATGCGGCCTCCACGGAGATCGCCCTGGTCAATCGCACCTTGCCCGACTTGGTCAAGCACTACCCCGGCCTCAAGCTGCCGGTGGGGTTGATCTATGGCGCCGAGGATCGAGTGCTCGACTACCGCAAGCACGGGCAGGCCATGGCCGGCAAGGTGCCGGGACTGATCCTGGAGGTGCTGGCAGGGCGCGGGCACATGTTGCCGATCACCGCCGTGGAACCGGTGGTGGCAATGGTGCAGCGCATCGCCGCCGAGGCTCGGCCGCAACCCAGTGCGACCCTGTTGTACCCGCCGTTCGCGGCGTCCAAGGCCTGCTAGGGCGGCCTGCAACGGCCGCTTCATGGCCGTTGCCGACGGCCCTGGCACACCCGGCAACACCCAGCAAAACCGCTTCATCGGTGACATTCAAAACCCCAAGAAAAATAGTTGACGAGCTAACGAAAGCGAGCTATTTATTTAAAAAAATGTTTTGAATGTTTTTTTTGAAAGTGCAATTGAGCGATTAAAATAATGAAAATAACGCCTTTTGACTTACCTGCTTGTTCTGCTGTTTCTGACCCTGCCCACCGCCTCGAAGCGCTGGCCGGCACCGTGATTTTGCGGAGGCTGCCATGAGCGTTTCTGTGGCAGTACCCAGCACCTGGGCCGACGGCAAGCGCCATCTGTGGTGGCTCGGCACCCTCCCCATGATTACCCCGATTCTCGCCGGGCTGTTCGCCCTCAGCGTTGGCATTCCGGCGCTCTGGTGGAGCGGGGTGGTGGTGATCTTCGGACTGATCCCGCTGATTGACGGCCTGCTCGGCGAAGACACCAGCAACCCACCGGAAACCGTGGTGCCCGACCTGGAAAAACAGACCTATTACCGCTGGATCGTCTACAGCTGTGCGGTGCTGGCCTGTGTGTCCATGGTGGTCACTGCGTGGATGGCGGTCAGCGGCGTTGACTGGCTGATCGGTGGCGGCCTGCTGCGACTGGTCGAACAAGGCTCCCTGCACGGCAGCCTGGGCCAAGTGGCCGTGTTCTTTACCGAACAGGCGCAGCATCACGGCCAGGTCGGCCCCTTCACTTACCTGGGCATGGCCATGTCCACCGGCGCGGCCACCGGCATCGCCATCAACATCGCCCACGAGCTGGGGCACAAACCACGGCCGCTGGAGCAATTCCTCGCCAAGCTGGCCCTGGCGCCCACCTTCTACGGGCACTTCTTTGTCGAGCACAACCGTGGGCACCACGTGCGCGTGGCCACCCCGGAAGACCCCGCCAGTTCGCGCCTGGGGGAGAGCTTCTGGCGTTTCCTGCCGCGTTCCACCTGGTTCAGTCTGCGCTCGGCCTGGCACCTGGAGCGCGAGCGCCTGCACAAACTCGGCCTGCCGACCCTGCATTGGAAGAACAGCGTGCTCGGCGCCTGGATGTTCAGTGTGGTGCTGTGGGGCGCGCTGATTCTCTGGCTGGGGGTGGCGGTGATTCCCTTCCTGCTGATCCAGGGCATCTACGGTTTCTCCCTGCTGGAGGTGGTGAACTACGTCGAGCACTACGGCCTGTTGCGCCAGAAGCTGCCCAATGGCCGTTATGAACGCTGCTCGCCGCGCCACTCCTGGAACAGCAACCGGATCGTCACCAACATCTTCCTGTTCCAGTTGCAGCGTCACTCCGATCACCACGCTTACCCGACCCGCAGCTACCAGGCCCTGCGCCATTTCGACGAGTCGCCACAACTGCCTTATGGCTACGCCAGCATGATCGTCTGGGCCTACGTGCCATTCCTCTGGCGGCGGCTGATGGACCATCGGGTGCTGGCGCATTACGCCGGTGATGTGCGCCTGGCCAATCTGCAACCGTCGCAACGCGCCGCTTTGCTCAAGCGTTACGGCGCCGGCGACGGCCACTGAAACAACACTGGTTTCCAGGCACGACGGCCACGGCCGGTTGACCCACAACAACAATAAGCACCTGCAAGGAAGTCAACGATGTCCATTTCCAGCAAGTTCGCGGTAGTGCTCACCGCCGCCCTGATTGGCGGCCTGGCGGCTGACTTCGCCCAGGCTGCGACGATCGAGCCGGCCAACACCGAGTTCACCGCCAAGGGCCCGATCAGCTTTGCCAAAAGCATCATCAACGCCGATTGCACCATCGAACTCAGCGGCAAGGTCAGCCCCGACGGCAGCTTTGCCAGCGTCGACAAGGTGGGCTTCAGCGGCGGCTTCAAATGCGGCCAGGTCGAAGCCACCCATCTGCCCTGGAAGCTGGTGGCCACCAACGAAAGCAGCGGCGCCATGTCGGGCATCCAGGTCACGGTGAACGCGCCCCTGGTGGGGGGCGATTGCGGGCCGACGACTGCCGAGGGCAGTTGGAACAACAGCACCGGCAAGCTGCAGGCGTCCCAAGTCGCCCTGGCGGGTGGCTGCACCATCAAGACCGTATCGATCCAGATGCCACCGAGCTTTCGCGTGGTGCCCTGATCTGACGTCACTTTTTCCATGGAGGGAAGCCGATGCAACGTCGTATCCGCGGTGACGGGACGCTGATGCCCGGGCGCTCTCCAGCCCTGAATTCGGTCGAGCTGGAGCACCGATGAGGTCATCGATTCGCTGGCAAGGCTGATAACCCCCTGGCAACTGTCGGTTGCCGAATCTTGAGGAAAACAACAATGCAAAGCATCAAGACTTTCGCTTCTGTAGCTTCCTTCGCCCTCTGCCTCGGCGCGGCCTCCCTGGCCAACGCCGCGACCATTGCCCCGGCCGGCACCGCGTTTTCGGCGCCGGGCACCATCTCGGTGTCGTCGCCGGCGTCGTTCGGCGTTCCGGTCAATTGCAACATCACCTTTACCGGCACCGTCGCCGCCGATGGCAGCAACGCCTCGATCACCGGTGCCACGGTCAGCGGCAGCAACGCCCTGTGCGGTGTGCCGGTGTTGCAGAACCTGCCTTGGACCCTGACCGCCACCAGCGCCACCACCGGCACGGTGTCGGGGGTCAGTTTCAAGATCGTTTCCAATTGCAGCAGCACCCCGACCACCATCAATGCGTCCTGGAGCAACTCGGCCAACACCCTGAGTGTGCCGTCCGCGCAGACCGTGGGCAGTTGCAAAATTACCGCGCTGAGCGTCAAGCCCAGCCCGGCCTTCACCGTTACACCCTGATCGTGTTGTGAATTCAGCCTGTTGATCACGCGCTGAAAAACAGGCGTCCCGGCAGGGGCGCCTGTTGCAGAAAGACCGTTCGGTGGTCACCGAACGGCCCCGATAATAATAAGGAGTGGGGCATGAACAATAAGAAACAACCCATACCCGCGTTGCTCGGCATGGTTTTGATCGGTGGTTTGATCGGCACGGGATCGGTGCAGGCGGGCGGCTTTTCCACGCCCACCTACGGTGCCCCGGGCTGGGGCCGCGCGTTTGGCGGCGGCTCGCTGTTCAAGAATGACCCCAGCGCTGCGTACAACAACCCTGCGGCCATGGCCTTTATCGACCAGAACGTGGCGCAGATGACCGTGGATTACGCGCGCATCAAGCTCAAGTACAAAGGCACGGCCACCGATTACCAGGGCAACCCGGCTTCGCAGACGCCGATCGGCCCCGACGGTTTGCCCAGCGGGCCGGCCACTCAACTCAACGGTGATGGCGGCGAGGGTGGTTTCACTGCCTGGCTGCCCACCGGCTTCCTGGTGATGCCGATCAATGATCGCTTTGCCTTCGGCCTCAGCCAGGTGGTGCCCCAGGGCATGCGCAGTACCTGGGATCAGGACTGGAAGGGGCGTGACTTTGCCGTGGACACCAAGATCGAAACCGTCGGCCTGACCGGTTCACTGTCGTTCAAAGTCAATGACCAGTTCGCCATCGGTGGCGGTGTGATCATCCAGAATAGCAAGGGCTTCGTCAGCCAGAACCTCAACCTGACCGGTGCGGCGGGCATGTCGGTGCTGCCCGGTGCCCCTTCGGGATACGGCGCCAACCTGATGCGGGTGAAGGTGGATAACACCTCGGTCGGCTGGTTCACCGGGATCGCCTGGAAACCCACCGAACGCGACACCCTGGGCCTGAGCTACCACGCCAAGATCAAGAACAAGATGGAGGGCAAGTACAACATCTACGCCGACGCCCTGGGCCGCAGCATGATGACCCAGCAGGTCGGGCCCAACGGCGAGACCCTGGTGGAGCTGGCGTACCCGGGCCTGAAGCTGTTTCCGGACGGCGCCAACGCCACCACCCAGCTGGACATTCCTGCCACCGCCGGCCTGGACTGGGTGCATGTGTTCAATGACCGTTTCACCCTGGGGGTCAGCGCTACCTGGACCCAGTGGTCGTCGTTCAAGGACCTGACCCTCAAGTCCGACGGCAACACCATTGTCGCCATCCCTTACAACTACAAGGATTCGATGATGTATTCGGTGGGCGGCGACTATCGCTTCACCGACAACCTGACCCTGCGTGCCGGCCTGGCCCTGGACAAGACCCCGACCCGCGACTCCACCCGTGACCCGCGGATCCCGGACAACGATCGGCTGTTCACCTCTATCGGCTTTGGTTACGACCTGCGCGCAGTGCCTGGCCTGACCATCGATGGCGCCTACTCGCGGCAGTTCGTCAAGGAAGCCAAGTTGAAAACCCAGAACCAGGACCGTCTCGGCGGCTCCAGCCTGGATGGCAAGGTCGATGCGAAGGGCGAGGTGGTCAGCCTCTCGGCGACCTATCACTTCTGACCCAGCGGGCATCGGCCTGGCGGTGGTGCAGGGTGCCTGCATTGCCGTCCGGCAGCCGGTGCGTCGGGCGAGGAAAAAGGAACAAGGCAGGGCAAAAAATTTTGCCCTGCAATTAAATAAATATTTGAAAATAAAATTTGAAGCATTCATTCGGGCTTGTAGGGTGGTGATCGAGGACCGGCATGATGCCCAGGGTCCCGGTGCTGATCTTCGGCGTCACAAGAGAGGTATTGCATGATGCTTTGGTTATTGATGGGACTCGCGGCGGCCCTGGTGCTGGCGTATCGGCAGGCCCCGGCGGCCTTGTGGCTTGGCGTGGGCCTGGGCTGGACGGCCCTGGGTCATGTGTTTGGTCTTTTGGGCCCGGTGGGGCTGGCCCTGGCGGCGGTGCTGGTGCTGTTGCCGGCGACGCTGCTGAGTATCAAGCCCCTACGCCGGGCCTTGCTCAGCGCCCGGGCCCTGGCGCTGTTCCGGCAGATCATGCCGGCCATGTCCGACACCGAGCGGGCGGCCATCGAGTCCGGCAGCGTGTGGTGGGACGCCGAGCTGTTCAGCGGCACGCCGCGCTGGTCGCGCTTGTTGCAGGCGGCACCGGCCAGCCTCAGCGCCGAGGAGCAAGCCTTTCTCGAGCAGGAGGTGGAACAGCTTTGCGACATGGCCAACGACTGGGAAACCACGCAGATCTGGCAGGACCTGTCGCCCAAGGCCTGGCAATTCACCAAGGACGCCGGTTTCCTGGGGATGATCATTCCCAAGCAATACGGCGGCAAAGGTTTCTCCCATTACGCCCACTCCCAAGTGGTGATGAAGCTGTCCACCCGCTGCTCGGCGGCGGCGATCTCGGTGATGGTCCCCAACTCCCTGGGCCCGGCCGAGTTGCTGCTGCACTACGGCACCGAAGCCCAGCGCGAGCATTACCTGCCGCGCCTGGCCCGGGGCGAAGACATTCCCTGTTTCGCCCTGACCAGCCCTTATGCCGGTTCCGACGCCGGGGCCATTCCCGATGTTGGGGTGGTCTGCAAGGGGCTGCATGAAGGCCGTGAAGTCTTGGGTTTCAGCGTCACCTGGGATAAGCGCTACATCACCTTGGGCCCTATTGCCACGGTGCTGGGCCTGGCCTTTCGCGCCGAGGATCCGGACGGCCTGCTGGGCGGTAACAAGGGCAGCCTGGGCATTACCTGTGCGTTGATCCCCACCAGCCATCCTGGGGTTCAGAGCGGGCGCCGGCACTGGCCGTTGAACGCGGTGTTCCAGAACGGCCCGACCACCGGCAAGGACGTGTTCATCCCCCTGGAATGGGTGATTGGCGGTGCCGAGCAGGTGGGCAATGGTTGGCGCATGCTGATGGAATGCCTGGCGGCCGGGCGGGCGATTTCCCTGCCGTCGGCCAACGTCGGCCTGGGCAAGGTCGCGGTGCGGGGCACCAGTGCCTACGCGGCGATGCGCAAGCAGTTCGGCCTGCCCATCGGCAAGTTCGAAGGCGTGCAGGCCCCCCTGGCGCGCATGGCCGGGCACCTTTACACCTGCGATGCGGTGCGCAAGGTTTCGGTGGCGTCCCTGGATGCCGGGGAAAAACCCTCGGTGATTTCGGCCATCGCCAAGTACCACGTCACCGAACGGGCCCGGGCCATCGTCAATGACGGCATGGACATCGTTGCCGGCAAGGGCATCTGCATGGGGCCCAACAACTTCCTGGCCCGGGCCTACCAGCAGAGCCCGATCGCCATCACCGTGGAAGGCGCGAACATCATGACCCGCTGCCTGATCATCTACGGCCAGGGGCTGATCCGTTGCCATCCTTATGTGTTCCGCGAAATGGAAGCCGCCCGGGACACTGGCCGCAAAGGCCTGGAGGCGTTCGACAGGGCCATGTTCGGCCATATCAGCTTCTTCCTGGCCAACAGCGTGCGCGCCACGGTGCACGGGCTGACCGGCGGCCGCCTGCTCAAGGCCCCGGCCAATACCGACAAGGCCCTGGCCCCTTACTACCGCCAGATCAATCGGCTGTCGGTGGTGCTGGCCCTGGTTTCGGACGTGTCCATGGGGGTATTGGGCGGCGCCCTCAAGCGCAAGGAAAGCATCACCGGGCGCCTGGGGGACATCCTGTCCCAGTTGTACATCCTGTCGTGCGTGCTCAAGCGTTTCGAGGATGACGGCCGGCCTCAGGCCGACTTGCCCCTGGTCCACTGGTCGGCCCAGGACGCCTTGCTGC
Organism: Pseudomonas morbosilactucae; assembly: GCF_023241665.1. NCBI lineage: Bacteria > Pseudomonadati > Pseudomonadota > Gammaproteobacteria > Pseudomonadales > Pseudomonadaceae > Pseudomonas > Pseudomonas morbosilactucae. The sequence continues at coordinate 32,496 of NZ_JALQCX010000010.1, forward strand.
GGGCCCATGAGGCCCTGGCCGAAGTGCTCGACAACTACCCCTCGACGCTCGCCGCGCGGGTCCTTCGTGGCCTCAGCTTTCCACTGGGTATCGCCTTGCGTAAACCTTCCGACCGGTTGCTGGCCGAGGTCGCCGACCTGGTACAGACCCCGGGCGCCAGCCGCGACCGGCTGCTGGGGGATTCCTACATCCCGCAGCCGCACATCGACAAGCTGGCCTACGGCGAACTGGCGTTTGGCCTGCAGCCCCAGGTGGAGCTGATCGAAGCCCGGCTGAAACCGGCGATCAGGCAGGGCTTGCTGGCAGCGTTGCCGATCTCCCGCACGGCCTTCGCCGCCTGGCGCACCCAGGCCCTGGAACAGCAGTTGATCAGCCACGAAGAGGACCAGTTGCTGGGGCGTTACGTCGAATACGCCGATCATGCGATCCAGGTCGACGACTTTCCCCAGGACTTCGGGCTGCTGGAGGCCCTGCAACAACGTCAGGCCCACATCGAGCAGGCGGGCAAAAACAGCGGCCGGCGGCGTGCCACCCATTCGGCGGACACCGCCGTGGCCAGCGATCCGGCCTATTGACCTCAGTGTGTTTGCCATCGGGAACTGTCTATGTCTGACGCTTATCTTGCCTTCGTCAATTCCCCCTGGGGCCGTCGCCTGGCCCATGGGGTCGGCTTGCCCCAACCCTTGCCCCTGCAACGTGGCGGGCAGGGCGCCCTGGTCAATCCGGTGATTCTCGGGGCCGGGCCCCAGGGCCGGCTGCTGGGGGAACTGCAACGCATCTTCGCCGCCACCGACACGGTGGCGGCCCAACCGGCGAGCATCGAGGCGCCGTCCACGGTCAAGGCCCAGGGCTTGGTGTTTGACGCCACGGGCCTGGCGGACATTGCCCAACTGGATGAGCTGTACCGGTTTTTCCACGCCAATGTGCGGCGCTTGGGCCAACACAGTCGGGTGCTGGTCTTGGGCACCGCGCCCGAACACTGCCCGGCCTTGGCCCAGGCGGTGGTGCAGCGGGCCCTGGAAGGGTTTGTGCGTTCCCTGGGCAAGGAGCTGCGGCGGGCCATCACCGTGCAGCTGATTTACGTCGAGCCCGGTGCCGAGACCGAGCTGGACAGCAGCCTGCGCTTCTTTCTGTCGCCCCGTTCGGCCTACGTCTCGGGCCAGGTGGTGCGCATCGCTGAATCGGTGGATGTGCCTAAAGACCTGCGCTGGCAGCAGCCGCTGACGGGGCGCCGAGCCCTGGTCACCGGCGCCTGCCGGGGCATCGGCCTGGCAATTGCCCAGGTCCTGGCCCGGGACGGCGCCCAGGTGGTGTGCCTGGATATTCCGCAGAACGCCCAGGCCCTGGAGCAGGCCGCCGCCTCTGTGGGCGGCAGTGCTTTCAGCCTGGACATCACCGCGGCCGACGCCGGGCAACGGTTGCTGGCGTTCGTCGGTGAGCACGGTGCCTTCGATATCGTGGTGCACAACGCCGGCATCACCCAGGACAAGACCTTGGCGAAAATGAGCGAAGCCGCTTGGCGCCAGGTCATGGCGGTCAACCTGGAAGCGCCGTTGCTGCTGAGCCAGGCGCTGCTGGAGGGCCAGGGCCTGAACCCGGGGGGGCGGATTGTCTGCGTCTCGTCGATTTCCGGGATTGCCGGCAACCTTGGGCAAAGCAACTACGCCACGTCCAAGGCCGGGGTCATCGGCCTGGTGCAGAGCCTCGCGCCCTTGGCGGCGCGCCAGCAGATCACGGTCAACGGCGTGGCCCCGGGCTTTATCGAGACCCAGATGACCGCGAAGATCCCGCTGATGATTCGTGAGGCCGGGCGCCGCATGAATTCCTTGTCCCAGGGCGGGCAGGCGGTGGACGTTGCACACACCATCGCCTGGCTGGCCCACCCGGCCTCCGGTGGCATCAACGGGCAGGTGGTCCGCGTCTGCGGGCAAAGCCTGCTGGGAGCCTGAACCATGACTGCCGATGCTTCGATTCGCATCATCGAGCCGCCACCGTCCCGTGGCCAATTGCTCTACGACGGTATTCGCAGCCTGCGCAAACCCGCGCCGGACGCACCGCCCACGCTGCCGACGGAGCGCCTGGTGCGCCCTGCGGTGGAATTGCAGGCCGGGGAGATCGCCCGTTACGCCCAGGCTTGCGGTTTTCGCCGGGAACACGGGGTGCCGCTGGCCTTTCCCCACGTTTTGGCATTCCCCCTGCACCTGTTGCTGCTCACCCGGCGCAGCTTTCCCTATCCGGCCAGCGGCATGGTCCATTTGGCCAATCGCATCCGCCAGTACCAACGCTTGGAAGAGGGCCAGGCCCTGCGCCTGGAAGTGTGCGCCGAACGTTGGCTGGCCCACCCCAAGGGCCAGGCCCTGTCGATTGCCACCCGGGCCCACAGCGGCGGCAGCCTGGTCTGGGAAAGCGCCAGCCTGTATTTGCGCCGTGGCGTGAGCCAGCCCATCGGTGAGCCGTGGCAAGGCTCGCTGCCGATGGACGAGCAGACGTTGGTGCGCACGCAGCGCTGGAGCCTGGGCAGCGATTTGGGGCGACGTTTTGCCCAAGTCAGTGGCGACTTCAACCCGATCCACACCTCGTGGCTCGGTGCGCGTTTGTTCGGTTTCCGCCGACCAATCGCCCACGGCATGTGGACCCTGGGCCGGGCCCTGGCGGCCCAGCAACCGCCCCATCCCTTGGCGGCGGCCGAGCTGGAGTGCGAGTTCAAGCTGCCGATTTTCCTGCCGGCAGCCGTGACCTTGTGGAACCGCTTGCCCGACGGCCCGCGCCATGAATTTGAAGTGCGCAACCACACCGGGGACCAACCCCATATGCGCGGCTTATTGATCTGGGGAGCTCGCTGATGACCGAGTACAGCTTCAATCCGGCGCCGGTGCGTCGGGTGGCGATCCTGGGCGGCAACCGGATTCCGTTTGCCCGTTCCAATACCCAGTACGCCCATGACAGCAACCAGGACCTGCTGGTGGCGGCGCTGCAAGGCCTGGTGGACCGTTTCGGCCTGTCGGGCCAGCGCCTGGGGGAGTTTGCCGCGGGGGCGGTGATCAAACATTCCCGGGATTTCAACCTGGCCCGGGAAAGCCTGCTGTCCACCACCCTGTCGCCGCAGACCCCAGCCTACGATGTGCAGCAGGCTTGCGGCACCGGGCTTGAGGCGGCGCTGCTGGTGGCCAACAAGATCGCCCTGGGGCAGATCGACGTCGGGATTGCCGGCGGGGCCGATACCACCTCCGACGCGCCCATCGGCATCAACGAGGGCCTGCGTCGCGCCTTGCTCCAGGCCAACCGCGCCAAGGGCACCGGCAACAAGCTGCGCAGCCTGCTCAAGGTGCGCCCGGGGATGTTGTTCAAACCCCTGTTGCCGCGCAATGGCGAACCGCGCACCGGCCTGTCCATGGGCGAGCACTGCGAAGCCATGGCCCAGCGCTGGCAGATCAAGCGCCTGGCCCAGGACGAGTTGGCCCTCAATAGCCATCGTCGCCTGGACGCGGCTTACCGGCGCGGGTTTTTCGACGACCTGATCAGCCCCTATCGCGGCCTCAGTCGCGACAACAATCTGCGCGCCGATGCCAGCCTGGAAAAACTCGCTGGCCTGGGTCCGGCCTACGACCGCCAGCACGGCACCCTGACCGCCGGCAATTCGACGCCGCTCACCGATGGTGCCTCGGTGGTGCTGCTGGCCAGCGAAGAGTGGGCAGCGGCCCACCAGTTGCCGGTGCTGGCGTACCTGCGCACCGGGGAAACCGCCGCAGTGAACTTTGTCGATGGCAGCGAAGGGCTGTTGATGGCCCCGGCCTATGCGGTGCCACGGATGCTTGCCCGGGAAGGCCTGGGCCTCAAGGATTTTGATTTCTACGAGATCCACGAAGCCTTTGCCGCCCAGGTGCTGTGCACCCTCAAGGCCTGGGAAGACCCCGATTACTGCCGCGAGCGCCTGGGCCTGGAGGGCGCGCTGGGCAGCCTCGACCGCGACAAACTCAACGTCAACGGCGGCTCCCTGGGCTGTGGGCACCCGTTTGCTGCCACCGGTGGGCGTTTGCTCGCAAGCCTGGCCAAGGCGATCCATGAGCGTGGCGGCGGGCGCGGGCTGATTTCAGTCTGTGCAGCCGGCGGGCTGGGCATCACCGCCATTGTCGAAAAATAAAAACCACAAGGAGACTGCCATGAGTGTCGTGAGCCTGCACCCCGCTGAGCGCATCTGGCTGAAGGCCTACCGGGCCGGCGTGCCCACGGATATTGAAGCCGATATCGATCGTTATCCGTCGCTGCGCGAGGTGTTTCTCGAACACGTGGACAAGTACCGCCAGCGCGTGGCTTACGTCAGCATTGGCACCGAGATGGGCTACGACCAGTGGCAGAGCCGGGCCTTCGCGTTCGCGGCCTGGCTGCAATCCAAAGGGGTGAAGAAGGGCGACCGGGTGGCGTTGATGATGCCCAACTGCTTGCAATACCCGATCTGCCTGTTCGGCACCCTGTTGATCGGCGCGGTGGTGGTCAACGTCAACCCGCTGTACACCGCCCACGAACTGCGGCACCTGCTCAAGGACAGCGGCGCGCAGACCGTGGTGATCTTCGAGAACTTCGCCCACACCCTGGAACAGGCACTGCCCGGCAGCGCCCTGAAGAACATCGTGGTGGCGGCCATTGGTGACCTGCTGGGGCCCTTCAAGGGCACGGCGCTGAATTTTGTGCTGCGCCATGTGCAGAAACAGGTGCCGCGTTTCAAACTGCCTGGGGCCATTCGTTTTCCGGCGATGCTCAAGCAGGCCGGGGTGCTGGAGTACCGCCAGGTCGAGTTGAAACACGACGACATCGCCTTCCTGCAATACACCGGCGGCACCACCGGCGACGCCAAGGGCGCCATGCTCACCCACCGCAACATCCTCGCCAACCTGATGCAGGCCAAGGCCTGGGTCGGCGATCAACTGGACGAGAACCGGCAGGAAACCAACGTCACCTTGTTGCCGCTGTACCACGTGCTGTCGCTGACGGTGAACTGCCTGATGTTTATGTGCCTGGGCGGACGCAACATCCTGATCGCCAACCCCCGGGACGTGAAGCGGGTGCAGATGATCCTGCGCAAGGAAAAATTCAGCGGCATTGTCGGGGTCAACACCCTGTTCAACGGCTTGCTGGAGAACGAGGCGTTTCGTAACCGGGATTTTTCCGACCTGAAACTGGCCATCGCTGGCGGCATGGCCACCCACACGGCGGTGGCCCGACGCTGGAAGGAGGTGACCGGGTTGCCGATCGTCGAGGGTTATGGCCTGACTGAATGCTCACCGGTGGTGAGCATCAGCCCGATCGACATTTCCCGCCTGCGGGACACGGACTTCACTGGCACCATCGGTGTGCCGCTGCCTTCGACCTGGGTGCGCTTTGTGCGTGAGGACGGCGAGCTGGCCGAGTTGGGGGAGGAAGGGGAGTTGCAGGTGCGCGGGCCCCAGGTAATGAAAGGCTACTGGCAGCGGCCGGATGAGACGGCGCAAGTGCTGGACCGCCACGGTTGGCTCTCCACCGGGGATATTGGGGTCATGAACGAACAGGGTTTCATTCGCTTGGTGGACCGCAAGAAAGACATGATCTTGGTCTCGGGTTTCAACGTGTACCCGAACGAGATCGAAGACGTGGTGGCCTTGCACCCTGGCGTGGCCGAAGTGGCGGCGATTGGCGTGGAAGATGGGGTCAGCGGCGAGAAAGTGAAGATTTTCGTGGTGCGCAAAGACCCCTCGCTGACCCAGGAGCAACTGCTGGCCCACTGCCGTGAATACCTCACGGGCTACAAGGTGCCGCGCTACGTGGAATTCCGCAGCGAAGAGCTGCCCAAGACCACCGTGGGCAAGGTCCTGCGCCGCGCCCTGCGTTGAACCGATGCCGCCGCCGGCCCGTGCCGGCGGCGTGTTGCGGTCACTCGGGGCGTTTCACCACCAGGGTCAGGATGTCGTAGCTGGCCACCAGCTCGCCCAATTGGTTGCTGACTTCCACGTCCCAGGCCACCACGCCCTGGGGAACCCCTTGTGGGCTCTTTTTGCCCTGGTCGATCTTGCGCTTGCAGGTCAGGCGCGCCTGGATGGTGTCGCCGATGCCCACCGGGTTGATAAAGCGCAGGGTGTCCAGGCCGTAGTTGGCCAGCACCGGGCCTGGCGCCGGGGAGACGAACAGCCCGGCCGCTGCCGACAGCACAAAGTAACCGTGAGCGATGCGCTTGCCGAATTGCGACTCCTTGGCGGCAATCTCGTCGAAGTGCATGTAGAAGTGGTCGCCGGACAGGCAGCCGAAGTTCACCAGGTCGGCCTCGGTCACGGTGCGCCGATGGGTCAGCAGGGACTCGCCGATCTGCAGGTCCTGGAAGTGCCGACGGAACGGGTGGACCTCGGTTTCAATCACCTGGGCGCCGCGTACGTATTCCCCGGTCACCGCCGCCAGCATGCTTGGCGAGCCCTGGACCGCGGCCCGTTGCAGGTAGTGCTTGACCGCCCGCAGGCCGCCCAGCTCTTCGCCGCCGCCGGCGCGGCCCGGGCGCCGTGTTTCAGTTGCGGCAGGGGCGAGCCGTGGCCGGTGGATTCGGCGGCGCACTCGCGGTCCAGCACCAGCAAGCGCCCGTGCCAGGCCGCCGCTTGCGGGATGGCGCGGGCGGCAATCCGTGGGTCCTTGGTCACCAGGCTCGCCACCAGGCTGCCTTTGCCGCGGGCGGCCAGGGCCAGGGCTTCGTCCAGGTCGCGGTAAGCCATCAGGGTGCTGACCGGGCCAAACGCCTCGATGTCGTGGGCACCGCCCTCGGCATGGGGATCACGGGCGAGGAGCAGGGTCGGGGCGAAGAAGGCGCCCTGGTCGACATGCTCACCACGGGGTTCGAAACCGTCCCGCGCCCCCAGCAGCAAGTCACTGCTGTGCAGCAGGCTTTCCAGGCGCTCGGCAACGTCGCGCTGTTGCTCGTGGGACGCCAGGGGGCCCATGCGCACGCCTTCAATCGATGGGTCGCCCACCACCACCTTGGCCAGGCGCGCACGCAGGCGTTCGGCCACGGTGTCGATGTGCTGGGCGGGGACGATGGCGCGGCGGATCGCGGTGCATTTCTGCCCGGCCTTGACCGTCATTTCCCGGGCCACTTCCTTGATGAACAGCTCGAACTCTTCGTCGTCCGGGGTCACGTCCGGGGCCAGGATCGCGCAGTTCAGCGAATCGGCCTCGGCGTTGAACGGCACCGAGTTGCGGATCAGGTTGGGGTTGACCCGCAGTTTGGCGGCGGTGTCGGCGGAGCCGGTAAAGGTCACCACGTCCTGGCCTTGCAGGCGATCCAGCAGGTCGCCGGTGCTGCCGATCACCAGTTGCAGGCTGCCGGCCGGCAGCAGGCCCGACTCATCCATCAGGCGCACCACGGCTTCGGTCAGGTAGCTGGTGGCGCTGGCCGGCTTGACGATGCACGGCATGCCAGCGAGGAAGCTGGGGGCGAACTTTTCCAACATGCCCCAGATCGGGAAGTTGAAGGCGTTGATGTGCACCGCCAGGCCGCCCCGGGGCACCAGGATATGGGTGCCGGCGAAGCTGCCGGCTTTGCTCAGGGGCAGTGCCGGGCCTTCGTGGACGATATTGCCCGACGGCAATTCCCGGGAGCCCAGGCTGGCGTAGGTGAACAGGGTGCTGTTGCCGCCTTCGATGTCGATCCAACTGTCAGCCCGGGTCGCGCCGCTGTGGTGGGACAGGGCGTAGAGCTGTTCCTTGCGTTCGCTCAGGTACAGGGCCAGGGCCTTGAGGCGCTGGGCCCGTTGCTGGAAGTCCAGGGCCATCAGCGCTGCGACGCCCTGGCGCCGGCCATGCTCGACGGCTTCGGCGAAGTCCGGGCGCTCTTCGTGGGTGCGGGCCAATGCATGGCCGTCAATGGCGCTGCGCAGGACCTGGGCACCGTGTTGGCCGATCCAGCGGCCGGCGATAAAGCTTTGCAGGGTAGGGGCTTGGGTCATCGGGGTACTCCGGAAAATAAGGGCGCGCCGCCCGACAGGCGACGCCGGTCGAGGGTTACCAAAGGGCCAGGGTGTAGCCGAGGATCAGGCGGTTTTCGTCAATCGCGGTGTTCAAACCGTTGCCGGAACGGAAGGTCAGGTTGCGCCAGCGGATGCTCACGTCCTTGAACACGCCGCTCTGGATCACGTAGGTGATGTCGGTGTCGCGTTCCCGTTCGCGGCCGTTGTCCACGGTGCCGGCCTTGACGTGGCGGCCGTCGGTGTAGCGGGTCATGAAGGTCAGGCCGGGAACGCCCTGGGCGGCGAAGTCGTAGTCGTAACGCAGTTGCCAGGAGTCTTCGTCGGTGCGGGTGTAGGTGTTGTAGGTCACCAGGTTGACCACGTACGGGTCGCCGCCGTTGAGGAATGGAAAGGCGCTGTCGCCTGACAGTTGTTGCCAGGTGGCGCTGACTTTGTGGGCGCCGTGGGCCAGGGTGAACAGGCTGTTGAAGTTGCGGTTGTCGATGCGCCCGGCGCGTTCGGCGCCGTCGCCCCGGCTGTCGAAGTAACGCAGGTCGCTGCGCAGGCTGAAGCCGTTGCCCAGGGGCTGGGTGTGCACCAGGCCGACAAATTGTTGGCGATAGATCTGGTCGAGCTTGCCGTAGTAGTAGCTCAGGCTCAGTTGCGGGGTGAAGGCGTAGCTGCCACCGGCGAAGTCGAAGTGATCGCTGCGGGCGGCGCCGTAGCCGATGTCGTCATTGCTGGAGGAGTCCCGCAGGTTGGCCTCGGTCAGGCGCCCGGCGTTCACGGTCAGGCCGCTGATGTCCTGGCTGGTCAGCAGGCCGCCCTGGAAGGTCGAGCCCAGCAGGCGGGTGTCGTTGTAGGTGGCCACCGGCAGCAGGGGTTGCAGGGTGCCGAGCTTGAGCACGCTCTTGCCGAGGCGGACTTTGCCGGTCAGGCCCAGTTCGCTGAATTCGTCCGCCGGCTCATGGCTGTTGGGGCCGTAGGGCAGCAGGCCGGTGCCGCGCCGGTCCGGGCTGGAGTCGAGCTTGAGGCCCAGTTCGCCGAGGGCGTCCAGGCCGAAGCCCAGGGTGCCATCGGTGAAGCCGGAAGTGAGGCGGGCGGTAAAGCCCTGGGCCCATTCTTCGGCCTTGGACTGGGGGGCGTTGTCTTGGCGAAAATCGCGATTGAGGTAGTGGTTGCGCAGTTCCAAGCGCGCGCTGCTGTCGCTGATGAAGTCGGCCTGGGCACTGCCGGCCAGCAACGGCAGGCCGGAGGCGGTGAGCAGCGAAAGCAGTGTTTTACAGGTGGTCGGGCTCATTGTTGTTATTCCCTGTCTTGCAATCAGTGTTTGCTGGCGCTGGAAGCGCCGATGCCGGTCATCGAACGGATGAACTGCGCCAGGTAGCGTCCGCGCTCCAGGGCGGCCCGGGGCGAGGTGTCGGTGACCGAGAACAGCCAGGCACAGAAAAACGCCAGGCTCATGGAGAACAGCGCTGGGTTGGAGTAGGGGAACAGGGCTTTATCGTGGTGCAGCACGTTGACCCAGACCGCCGGGCTCAGCACCAGCAAGACAATGGCCGAGACCAGCCCGGCCATGCTGCCGCCGACCGCGCCACGGGTGGTCAGGCCTTTCCAGAACATCGACAGGAACAGCACCGGGAAGTTGACCGAGGCGGCAATCGCCAGCACCAGCCCGGAGAGGAAGGCGATGTTCTGCGACTCGAACAGCAAGCCGAGGATGATCGCCAGTACGCCGATGCACAGGGTGGCGATCCGCGACACGCGCATTTCCTGTTGCTCGCTGGCCTGGCCTTTGCGGATCACGCAGGCATACAGGTCGTGGGACACCGCCGAGGCGCCGGACAGCGCCAGCCCGGCCACCACTGCAAGGATGGTGGCGAAGGCCACTGCCGAGATAAAGCCGAGGAACAGGTTGCCGCCCACGGCCTGGGCCAGGTGCACGGCGATCATGTTGCCGCCGCCGATGATCGCGCCGCTGGCATCGCGGAAGCTCGGGTCGGTGCCGACCATGACGATGGCGCCAAAGCCGACGATGATCAGCAGCAGGTAGAAGTAGCCGATAAAGCCAGTGGCGTAGAACACGCTTTTACGGGCTTCCTTGGCGTCGCTGACGGTGAAGAAACGCATCAGGATATGGGGCAGGCCGGCGGTACCGAACATCATGCCCAATCCCAGGGAAATGGCGTCGATGGGGTTCGACAGCAAACCGCCGGGGGCCATGATCGCGTTGCCTTTGGCGTGCACGGCAGCGGCCCCGGCGAACATCGCCTCGGTGCTGAAACCGAAATGCTTGAGCACCATGAACGCCATGAAGCTGGTGCCGAACAGCAGCATCACCGCCTTGATGATCTGCACCCAGGTGGTGGCGAGCATGCCGCCGAAGGTCACGTAAAACACCATCAGCACGCCCACCAGCATCACGGCGTAGAGGTAGCTGATGCCGAACAGCAGCTCGATCAGCTTGCCGGCGCCGACCATCTGCGCCACCAGGTACATCAGGGCCACGGTCAAGGTGCCGAAGGCCGAGGTGAGGCGCACCGGGGTCTGTTCCAGGCGGTAGGACACCACGTCGGCAAAGGTGTACTTACCCAGGTTGCGCAGGCGCTCGGCGATCAGGAACAGAATGATCGGCCAGCCGGCCAGCACCCCCAGTGCATACAGCAGGCCGTCGTAGCCGTTGAGGAACATCATCGCCGAGATGCCGAGGAAGGACGCCGCGGAAATCATGTCGCCGGCAATCGCCAGGCCGTTCTGGAAGCCGGTCATGCCGCCGCCGGCGGTATAGAAATCACTGGCCGAGCGGGTGCGCAAGGCGGCCCAGCGGGTGACGCCGAGGGTAAACAGCACGAACACCAGGAACATGCCGATGGCGTTCCAGTTCAAGGGTCGGCTGCTGCCTTCGGCGGCCATGGCCAGGTCGGTGGCCAACAGGCCGGGCAGTAGGAACCACGCGCTCAGGGCTTTCATTGGGCGCACTCCTGCTTGAGCTTTTCGTTCAGCGGGTCGATCACGTGGTTGGCGCGGTACACATAGAAGCCGGTGAGAGCAAAGGCCAGCAGCACGATCACCACGCCCACCAGCATGCCGACCGTGGTCACGCCACCACTGAGGGACTGGCCCAGGGTGCTGGGGGAGAAGGCCACCAGCAGCACAAAGCCGTAGTAGATCACCAGCATGGCCAGGGTCAGGGACCAATAGAGGTTCTGTTTGCGGCGCACCAGCTGGACGAAGTCCGGGTGCTGACTGATCTGTTGTATGTCTTGTGGGGTCATGGCGGCGCTCTCTGGGTGTTGTTTTTGTTGTGGGGCGTAGAACGTTGCAGGTGTTGCTGCGGTGCACGTGGGCGTTGAGTGACGGGTAAAACGCTGGCAAGCCAGCGCCTACGCAGGGCTTAGAGTTGGTCGAAGTCGAGGACGACTTTGTCGCTCACCGGGTAGGCCTGGCACGACAGCACATAGCCGGCGGCCACTTCGTAGTCTTCCAGGGCGTGGTTGCTGTCCATGTCCACTTCGCCCTCGATGACTTTGCATTTGCAGGTGGAACAGACCCCGGCCTTGCACGAGTAGGGCAGCTCGGCGCCCTGGGCATTGCCGGCATCGAGGATGCTGCTGGTGTTGCGCGGCAGGTCGAAGGCCAGGGCCCGACCGTCGCTGATCACGGTGATCTGGCTGACCGCTGCGTCCAGTTGCCGTGCGGCTTCCCGGGCCTCGCGCTTGTGTTCGCTGCCAGCGGCGGCAAACAGCTCGAAGTGGATGCGTTCGGCGGGCATGCCGCTGGCCTTGAGGCTGTCGCGCACGCTTTCGGTCATCGCCTGCGGCCCGCAGATAAAGGCCGCGTCCAGGGCCTTGACGTCGAGCCAGCGGGAGAACAGCTGCTGGCATTTCTCGGCGTTGATCCGGCCGTTGTAGAGGTCGATGTCCTGTTGCTCGCGGCTGAACACAAAGATCAGGTTGAGGCGTTGCAGGTAGCGGTTCTTCAGGTCTTCCAGCTGTTCGCGAAACAGCGCGCTGGAGCTGGAGCGGTTGCCGTAAAGCAGGGTCACGCGGCTGTTGGGCTCGGTTTGCAGGGTGGTCTTGATGATCGACAGGATCGGCGTGATGCCGCTGCCCGCGGCCACGGCCAGGTAGTGGCCGTGACGGCTCGGGTCCAGCTCGACATGGAAGTGCCCGGCAGGGGGCATCACCTCCAGTTGGTGGCCAGGCTTGAGCTGTTCGTTGGCAAAGGCCGAGAAACGCCCACCGGCCACGCGCTTGATCGCGATGCGCAATTCGCCGTCGTTGACCCCGGTGCAGATGGAATAGGAGCGACGCACTTCTTCGCCGTCCATCAGAGTGCGCATCACCAGGTGCTGGCCCTGGGTGAAATGAAAGCGTTGTTGCAGGTGCTCGGGAATCTCGAAGGCGATCGATACCGCATCACGGGTTTCGCTGCGCACATCCTTGATGGTCAGGCTGTGGAATTGGCTCATTGTGGTTCTCCCTCCAACACGGCAGATGGCCGGTCAGATGCACTTGAAATAGTCGAACGGTTCCAGGCAGTCGCGGCAGCGGTACAGGGCCTTGCAGGCGGTGGAACCAAACTCACTGAGGCGCTCGGTGTGGGCGCTGCCGCACTGCGGGCACAGCACCTGTGGGCTTTCGCCCAACAGGCTGCGCTTGCTGCTACTGGCGGCCGGCGGCGCGATGCCAAAGGCCCGCAGGCGTTCACGGCCGGTGTCGGTGATCCAGTCGGTGCTCCAGGCCGGGGTGAGGGTGCGCTGCAGGTGCGGCGCGCAGAACCCGGCCAGCTCCAGGGCGGCGCGAATGTCGCTTTCGATCACCTCGGTGGCCGGGCAGCCGGAATAGGTCGGGGTCACCACCACGTGCAGGTGGCCGTCGCGCCAGTCGAGGTCGCGGACGATGCCCAAGTCGACCACGCTGACCACCGGCACTTCCGGGTCCATGACCTGGTTCAGGGTCGCCCAGGCGGCGTCCAGGTCGCCGGGCTGTGGGGCCCGGGCGCCCTGGTCGCTGGCGATCAGCTCACCAGGTCGCATCGGGGTAGGCTCGCGACAGGGACTGCATTTCCGCCAGCACGATGCCCAGGTGTTCACTGTGCAGGCCGCGCCGGGCATCCAGGTAGAAGTACTCCGCGGCTGCCGGCACCGGCAGCGTGGCGCTGGCAAACACCTCGGCCACCCGGGCTTGCCAGCCCTGGGCAACGCTGGCGATGTCCGGCACCAGGCCAGCGTGGTGCAGGCGCGCCTCGCTGTCGTCGGCACGGTTCAGCTCCACGGTAAAGCGCCACAGCAACGGGATGGCGTCGAGCATGCGCTGGTGGCTTTCCTCGGTGCCGTCGCCCAGGCGTTCGACCCATTCGCTGGAGCGGCGCAGGTGGTAGGTGACTTCCTTGACCGCCTTGGCGGCCACCCCGGCGATGCGTTCGTCGCTGGACTGGCTGAGCCCCTTGAGGGTTTCCAGATGCCAGGCGTCGTACAGGAATTGCTTGAGCATGGTCACTGCGAAGTCGCCGTTGGGCTGCTCCACCAGCAACAGGTTGCGGTAGGCGCGCTCGTCACGGCGGAAAGCCAGGTGGTCGGCGTCGCGGCCGTCGTCCAGCAGCTCGGCGGCGTAGTCCAGCCAGTTGCGCGCCTGGCCCACCAGGTCGAGGCCGACGTTCATCAGCCCCAGTTCTTCTTCCAGGGCCGGTGCGCGGCCGCACCATTGGCACAGGCGCTGGCCCTGGATCAGGGCGCTGTCGCCCAGGCGCAGCAGGTATTGGATCAGATCGTCTTGAGTGGTCATGGTCAGCCTCACATGTGCCCGACTTCAGGGGGCAGTTGGTAGAAGCTGGCGTGGCGATAGACCTTGTCGTCGGCCGGGTCGAACAGCGGGTCTTTTTCATCCGGCGACGAGGCGACGATCAGCGCCGACGGCACCACCCACAGGCTGACGCCTTCGCTGCGCCGGGTGTAGAGGTCACGGGCATTCTCGATGGCCATGGTGCTGTCGGCGGCGTGCACGCTGCCCACGTGTTTGTGGTTGAGGCCGTGCTTGCTGCGCACGAAGACTTCGAAGAGGGTCCATTCAGACATCAGGGTGACTCCACATCAGGCGTTGGGTCGCGGGTTAGGCGAATCAAGCGGCGTTTTTATTGGCTTTCTTGTGGGCGTGAGCAACAGCGGCGGCCCGTACCCAGGCGCCGTCTTCAATGGCTTTGCGGCGGGTGGCGACCCGTTCCTGGTTGCACGGGCCGTTGCCCTTGAGGACTTCGTAGAACTCGTCCCACTGGATGTCGCCGAAGTCGTAGTGACCGCGCTCGGCGTTCCACTTCAGGTCAGGGTCCGGGCAGGTGCAGCCCAGCAGTTCCAGTTGCGGGATGGTCTGGTCGATAAAACGCTGGCGCAGCTCGTCGTTGCTCTGGCGCTTGATCTTCCAGGCCATGGACTGGGCGCTGTTGGGGGAGTGTTCGTCGCTTGGGCCGAACATCATCAGGGCTGGCCACCACAGGCGGTTGATGGCGTCCTGGACCATGTCTTTTTGCGCCTGGTTGCCCTCGCGCATCATGGTCAGGAGGATTTCGTAGCCCTGGCGCTGGTGGAAGCTCTCTTCCTTGCAGATGCGCACCATGGCCCGGGAGTAGGGGCCGTAGGAGGTGCGCTGCAGCACCACCTGGTTGACGATGGCCGCGCCGTCCACCAGCCAGCCCACGGCGCCCATGTCGGCCCAGTTCAGGGTCGGGTAGTTGAAGATGCTCGAATACTTGGCGCGGCCGCTGTGCAGCTTGGCGATCTCTTCGTCGCGGTCGGCGCCCAGGGTTTCCATGGCGCTGTACAGGTACAGGCCGTGGCCGGCTTCGTCCTGGATCTTGGCCATCAGTTGCAGTTTGCGTTTGAGGGTCGGCGCGCGGGTGACCCAGTTGCCTTCGGGCAGCATGCCGACGATTTCCGAGTGGGCGTGCTGGGAGATCTGCCGGATCAGCGTTTGCCGGTAGGCATCGGGCATCCAGTTCTTGGCCTCGATTTTGATTTCCCCATCGATCTTTTCCTGGAAGGCGCGCTCCTGCTCGGACATCTCCGAAAGGCTCTTGAGGCGCTTGACCCCGGTTTCAACCAGCTGTGCGTACATGATGTGTCTCCCGCCGTGAGGGTGTGCGTGGGCATGGAGACTTTATAAGTGATACAAAATAAAATATCAAACACAAAACAACGTGTCGTATTTGTTTTTGTATCGCTTGATGGCTTTCACTTTTCGGTTGCCCATAAAAAAAGCCCCGCTGGGGCGGGGCTTGTTGGCTTTAAGTAGGGGTTATTGGCGTTTGTCGAGCACGTGACAGGCTTTGCCTTCGGAACGCTTGATGCTGAAGGCTGGCTGTAAAACGATACGCGAACTGATTCCTATGTGGTTCTTGATGTGTTTACTTAGTTCGCCGCAGATGGCTTTCTGCTGCTCGTCGCCCAGGTGCTGGTACTCGGCCTTGAGTTCGACGTGCACATCCACGCTGTCGAGGTTGCCGTGGCGGTACAGGTGGATCTCGTAGCATTCGCACAGTTGCTTGACCTTGAGCACCTGCTCTTCGACCTGGGTCGGGAACACGTTGACCCCGCGGATGATCAGCATGTCGTCGCTGCGCCCGGTGATCTTGTCGATGCGTCGCATGGGCCGCGCCGTACCCGGCAGCAGGCGGGTCAGGTCGCGGGTGCGGTAGCGGATCATCGGCAGCGCCTCCTTGCTCAGGGAGGTGAACACCAGCTCGCCCATCTGCCCGTCGGGCAGCACCGCGCCGGTCACCGGGTCGATGATCTCGGGGTAGAAGTGGTCTTCCCAGATGGTCGGCCCGTCCTTGGTCTCCGCGCATTCCATGGCGACCCCAGGCCCCATGATTTCCGAGAGGCCGTAGATGTCCAGGGCGGTGATCCCCAGGCGTTGCTCGATGGCACTGCGCAGCTCGGCGGTCCAGGGTTCGGCGCCGAAGATCCCCAGGCGCAGGGCGAGTTTTTGCGGGTCCAGGCCCTGGCGCTCGATTTCGTCAGCGATGTTGAGCATGTAGGAGGGCGTGACCATGATGATGTCCGGCTGGAAATCCTTGATCAGTTGCACCTGCTTCTCGGTCTGGCCGCCGGACATGGGGATTACTGTGCAGCCCAGGCGCTCGGCACCGTAATGGGCACCCAGGCCGCCGGTGAACAGCCCGTAGCCATAGGAAATGTGCACCTTGTCGCCGCGTCGGCCGCCGGCGGCGCGGATCGAGCGCGCCACCACATTGGCCCAGGTGTCGATGTCGTTTTGGGTGTAGCCGACCACGGTCGGTTTGCCGGTGGTGCCGCTGGAGGCGTGCAGGCGTACCACCTGGTCCATGGGCACGGCGAACAGGCCGTAGGGGTAGTTGTCGCGCAGGTCGGACTTGGTGGTGAACGGTAGCTTGGCCAGGTCCGCCAGGTCGCGGATGTCGTCGGGGTGCACGCCTGCCGCATCGAAGCGCTGACGGTACAGCGGCACGTTGTTGTAGGCGTGTTTCAGGCTCCAGCGCAGGCGTTCCAGCTGATGCTGGCGCAGGTGGTCGATGCTGGCGGTTTCCATCGGGTCCAGCAGGCTGTTGGGCACGGCTTTGGCTAAGGGCATGTTCATGACTTCACTCGAATTGTTTTTATGTTGCGACCCGCTGGCTGGCGGGCCTTGAGTGCAGATGCCAAGAATACCTGGCGGCTCCGCAGGCATTGTTTTTTTATCGGTTACTCAAGCCGCTCGATGATCAGGGCGATGCCCTGGCCGACGCCGATGCACATGGTGCACAGGGCGTAGCGCCCCTGGCGCGCTTCCAGTTCGTGCAGGGCGGTGGTTACCAGGCGCGCGCCGCTCATGCCCAGGGGGTGGCCCAGGGCGATGGCGCCGCCGTTGGGGTTGACCCGTGGGTCGTCATCGGCCAGCCCCAGTTCCCGCAGCACCGCCAGGCCCTGGGCCGCGAAGGCTTCGTTGAGCTCGATAACGTCCATGTCCGCCAGCTCGAGCCGGGCCAGCGCCAGCACCTTGCGAGTGGCGGGTACCGGGCCGATGCCCATGATTCGCGGTTCGACCCCGGCGCTGGCCATGGCCAGTACCCGGCCCCGGGCTTTGAGGCCGTGGCGCTGGGCCTGGGCCGGGCTGGCCAGGAGCAGGGCGCAGGCGCCGTCGTTGACCCCGGACGCATTGCCGGCCGTGACACTGCCGCCCTGGCGAAACGGCGTGCCGAGCTTTTGCAACTGCGCCAAGGTGGTGTCGCCCCGCGGGTGTTCGTCGTGTTCCACCACCCGGTCCGGGCCTTTGCGCTGGGGCAGGTGCACCGGGACGATTTCTTCGGCCAGGCGCCCACGGGCCTGGGCTGCCGCGGCGCGCTGTTGGCTGCGCAGGGCAAAGGCGTCCTGGTCTTCCCGGGAAATATTGAACTGCTCGGCGACGTTTTCGGCGGTTTCCGGCATCGAGTCGATGCCGTATTGCCGCGCCATCAACGGGTTGACGAAGCGCCAGCCGATGGTGGTGTCGAACAGTTGCGCCTCACGGGAGAACGCGGTCTGCGCCTTGGGCATCACCAGCGGGGCGCGGGACATGGATTCAACCCCGCCCACCAGCATCAGCCCGGCTTCACCACAGCGGATGGCCCGGGCCGCGCTGCCGATGGCGTCGAGCCCGGAGCCGCAGAGGCGGTTGAGGGTGGTGCCGGGCACGCTGACCGGCAGCCCGGCCAATAGCGCTGACATGCGGGCAACGTTGCGGTTGTCTTCGCCGGCCTGGTTGGCGCAGCCGTAGATCACATCGTCCACCTGGTTCCAGTCGACCTGGGGGTGGCGCGCCATCAGGGCACGCAGTGGCACGGCGCCGAGGTCGTCGGCGCGCACCGCACTCAGGGCGCCGGCGTAGCGGCCGATGGGCGTGCGGATCGCATCGATGATCAATGCGTCAGTCATGGGAAGCCTCCTGCGCCAGCACCGGGCCGCGCACTTTGTAGGATTTGCCTTGGAACAGGGCAATCAACTGCCCCTGTTGGTTTTCGATGCGAACGTGGTAGTTGCCGGTGCGGCCACTGCGGCTTTGCTCCGTGCAATCGGCGGTCAGGGTGTCCCCCAGTCGCGCCGGGGCGACGTAGTCGATGCTGCAGCCCATGGCCACGGTGGCCTCGTTGTAGCTGTTGCAGGCCAGGGCGAACGCTGAGTCGGCCAGGGCGAACAGGAATCCGCCGTGGCAGGTGCCGTGGCCCTGAAGCATGTCGGCGCGCACGCTCATGCCCAGGCGTGCGCTGCCGGGGCCGGCCGAGAGCAGGCGCAGGCCCATGCCCTGGCTGGCGGCGTCGCGCTCGAACAGGGCCCGGGCGCATTGGCTGGCGAGGTTGATGGCGTCGGAATCAGTCATGCAGCGTCCTCCCTTCGGCCACCCGGCGCCGTAGTAGCAGCGAGGGGCGATAACGTTCTTCGCCATAGGCGGCCTGGAGGTTGTCCAGCACCTTGAGCAAGTAGCCCAGCCCCAGGCGGTCGGCCCAGGCCAGGGGGCCTTGGGGGTAATTGACCCCGGCACGCATCGCCAGGTCGATGTCGGCCGCCGAGGCCACGCCGTGCAGCAGGGCGTCGGCGGCTTCGTTGGCGAGCATGGCCACGGTGCGCAGCACCACCAGTGCCGGGGTGTCGCTGAGCCGGCTGACCTTGAGGCCGGCGCGCTGCAACAGGGCCACGGCCTGATCCAGGGCGAGCGACGTGGTGTCGGTGGAGCAACTGATGGCGATGCGCGTGGCTTGGCGGTAATCGGCCGCCAGGTCCAACAACACCAGGTTGCGCAGGCCGTCGTCTTGCGCCCGCTGGCTGGCCAGGCGCCCGTCGCTCAAGGCCAGCACCGCGTCGCCGACCCGCAGCAGGCCGCTGCCGTCCCGGGCGATGACCTGGACCCCGGCGTTGCGCAGGCGTTGCACCAGGCCATCGAGCGCTGCCAGGTCACCCTCGATGATGCAGTGCTCGACGTCTTGCTCGCTGCTTATCTGTTGCGCGGGCGGGCGTTCGGCGCCAGGGGGGTAGTGATAGAAGCCCTGGCCGCTCTTGCGCCCCAGGCGCCCGGCGTCCACCAGTTCCTGCTGGATCAGCGAGGGCAGGAAGCGAGTGTCTTGGTAATAGGCGTCGAACACCGAGCAGGTCACCGCGTAGTTGACGTCGTGGCCGATCAGGTCGGTGAGTTCGAAGGCGCCCATGGCAAAACCGCCGGCCTCGCGCAGCAGGGCGTCCAGGGTGGGGCTGTCGGCGGCACCTTCTTGCAGCAGGCGCAGGCTCTCGGCATAAAACGGCCGGGCCACGCGGTTGACGATAAAACCGGGGGTGGAACGGGTATGCACCGGCTGTTTGCCCCAGTTGCGCGCGGTGGCGTACAGGCATTCGGCCAGGGCCGGGTCGCTGGCCAGCCCGGAGACCACTTCCACCAGGGGCATGACCGGCGCCGGGTTGAAGAAGTGCAGGCCCAGCAGCCGCTCCGGGTGTTGCAGGCCGGCGGCGAGGCGGGTGATCGACAGCGACGAGGTGTTGCTGGCCAGCAGGCAATCGCTGCGACACAGGCCTTCGAGTTGCTGGAACAGTTGCTGCTTGACCTCCAGGTTCTCGACGATGGCTTCGATGATCAGGTCGCTGTCGGCCAGGCTGTCCAGGGCTTCGGCCGGCTGCAGGCGGGCCAGGGTGGCCTGGTGCGCCTGGGCGTCGAGCTTGCCGTTCTGTACTCGCTTGGCCAATTGCTGGTCGATGCCGGCAATGGCCTGGGCGGCCGCGCCGGGACGCTTGTCCAGCAGGCACACCGCGTGGCCGGCCTGGGCGGCGACTTGGGCAATGCCCGCGCCCATGGCGCCGGCGCCGATCACCGCGATACGCGCGTGTTTATCCAGGGCCTGCATATCAGCGTCCTTTAAAGGTAGGGGTGCGTTTTTCCATAAAGGCGGCGACGCCTTCGCGGTAGTCCTCGCTGCGCCCGGCCAGGCGTTGCAGGTCGCGCTCCAGTTCCAGCTGTTCATCGAAGCGGTTGTGCAGGCTGGCGTTCAGGGCACGCTTGATCAGGGCCAGGCCGTAGGTGGGCTGGGTGGCCAGGTGGCGGGCAAGTTTGAGGGCTTCATCCCGCAGTTGGGCGTCGTCCACGCATTGGTAGATCAGCCCCCAGTGCTCGGCCTGTTCCGCGCTCAAGCGGTTGCCCAATAGGGCCAGGGCCTTGGCGCGGGCCATGCCCACCAGGCGCGGCAGGGTCCAGGTGCCGCCAGAATCGGGGATCAGGCCAATCTTGCAGAACGCCTGGATAAAACTCGCGGAACGGGCCGCCAGCACCAAATCGCAGGCCAGGGGAATGTTGGCGCCGGCGCCGGCGGCCACGCCATTCACCGCGCAGATCACCGGCAGCGGCAGGTCGCGCAGGGTGCGGATCAGCGGGTTGTAGAAGCGCTCGATGGAGTCGCCCAGGTCGGGAACGGCGCTGCCGGGCGCCACGTTGCGGTCGCTGAGGTCCTGGCCGGCACAGAAGCCTCGGCCTTCGCCGGTCAGCAGCAGCACCCGCACCTCGGGGTTGCTGCGTACCTGTTTCAGGGCTTCTTTGACTTCGCCGTGCATCTGGGTGTTGAAGCTGTTGAGTTGCTCGGGGCGGTTGAGGCTGAGCAGGGCAACCCCTGCCTCGACGGAAAACAGAATGTGTTCGAAGTTCATGGTCTTGGCGCTCTCTGGGCGGTCGTTCGAATGCAGGGGGGGCGGGCTCAGCGCCCGGTGAAACTGGGGCTGCGTTTGTCCTGGAAGGCGCGAATGCCTTCGTCCCGGTCCCGGGTGCCGGCCAGCACGGTGAAGGCCTGGCGCTCGAAACGCAGGCCGCTGGCCAGGTCGGTGTCCATTGCCTTGAGCAGGGCTTCCTTGGCCAGGCGCACGGCCAGCGGGGCTTTGCCGGCGATCAACCGGGCCAGGTGCAGGGCGCGCTCAACGGTGAATTCCGGCGCGGTGATTTCGCTGACCAGGCCCGCGCGCAGGGCGTGGCGGGCATCGATGGCTTCGCCGGTGAGGACCATCTGCATCGCCAGGGACTTGCCCACGGCGCGCAGCAGGCGTTGGGTGCCGCCGGCGCCGGGCATGATCCCGAGGTTGATTTCCGGCTGGCCGAAACGTGCGTCTTCACCGGCGATGATGATGTCGGCGTGCATGGCCAGTTCGCAGCCGCCGCCCAGGGCAAAGCCGTTGACGGCGGCCAGCAGCGGTTTGTTGAAGGCGGTGATGCGCTGCCAGGAGGCCTGGCGCGGGTCATTGAGGATGCCCACCAGGTCGCGCTCCGCCATCTCCTTGATATCCGCGCCGGCGGCAAAAGCCCTGGCACTGCCGGTCAGGACCACCGCGCCGGTGTCGGGGTCTTCCTGGGCCTCGCTCAAGGCGCTGGCCAGCTCCTCAAGGAGTTGGGTGGTGAGGGCATTGAGCGCCTGGGGGCGCTGCAAGGTGATCAGGCGAACGCCGCCGGGCAGGCATTCGACGGCAAGGTGTTGAGGCATGGCGGATGCCCTCGGAGTGCACGCTCGGCCAGGGGCCGGCTCATTATTGGATCGGCTGGGTGCCGGTTTTCGCCGAGTATATCGCCAACGTGATACGTAAATGCAACATCAAAGTTGATTTAATGTGTCCTTTTTATCGTTGATTGGTCTGACTGAAGACCTGGATGCTGGCCGGTGTTCCGCAGATTGATCCTGGTTCCATTGGGATTTAAGCGTCTTTTCAACGGTGTTCGATTTTTTGTGTTGAATTTTCAAGTGATACCGTTTGTTGTCTTTGCTGTGGATTAATCATGTGATACACAATGTGCGCTCGGCGGCATCGCTTTGTCCTGCTTCAGTTACCGCCATCCACAAGGAGCGCATTCATGACCTGTTACAGCCTCGATGGGCTGACCCCGGTGGTCGACCCCAGTGCCTATGTCCACCCCTCGGCGGTGCTGATCGGTGATGTGATCATCGGCCCTCATTGCTACGTCGGGCCGCTGGCCAGTCTGCGCGGGGATTTCGGGCGGATCATCCTGGAGGAGGGCGCCAACCTGCAGGACACTTGCGTCATGCATGGCTTTCCCGAGAGCGACACGGTGGTCGAGCGCAATGGCCACATTGGCCACGGCGCGGTGCTGCATGGCTGCCGTATCGGCGCCGATGCCCTGGTGGGCATGAACGCGGTGGTGATGGACAACGCGCACATTGCCCCGCGTTCATTCGTCTCGGCGGCGGCCTTTGTCAAAGCCGGCTTCGAGTGCCCGGCTCAATCCCTGGTGATGGGCGCACCGGCCAGCGTCAAACGGGTCTTGAGTGATGAAGAGGTGGCCTGGAAACTGGCCGGCACCCGGGAGTACCAGGCGCTTACGCTGCGTTGCTTGAACCAGATGCAGGAGTGCCAGCCCTTGAGTGCCCCGCAAGCCGATCGCCCACGGATCAGCGCCAGCACTTTGCGCCCCAAGGGCACCTTATAAGCAGCGGGGCTGGGTACGGCTTGATGAAACCCGGTATATTTCTTCCTTTTTTCTCGGTACGTCCATGTCGTCCCTAGCGCCGTTGAACCTTCTTATCAAACGCTTCCAGGAGCAGACACCGATTCGCGCCAGTTCGCTGATCATCACCCTCTACGGTGATGCCATCGAACCCCATGGCGGCACGGTCTGGCTGGGCAGCCTGATTCAGTTGCTGGAGCCCATCGGCATCAACGAACGGCTGATCCGTACCTCGATCTTCCGTTTGAGCAAAGAGGGTTGGCTGACCGCTGAGAAGGTCGGACGTCGCAGCTACTACAGCCTTACCGGCACCGGTCGGCGACGTTTCGACAAGGCCTTCAAGCGCGTCTACAACGCCAGCGTGCCAGCCTGGGACGGTTCCTGGTGCCTGGTGATGCTCTCGCAAGTCAGCCAGGACCAGCGCAAGCAGGTGCGTGAGGAGCTGGAGTGGCAGGGCTTTGGCGCGATCTCTCCGGTGTTGCTGGCGTGCCCACGCAGCGATCGGGCAGACGTCAACGCCACCCTGACCGATCTGGGCGTGCAGGAAGAAACCATCGTCTTTGAAACCACCGCCCAGGATGTGCTCGGCTCCAAGGCCTTGCGCCTGCAAGTGCGCGAAAGCTGGAACATCGACGAGCTGGCCGCGCATTACAGCGAATTCATCCAGCTGTTCCGCCCGCTGTGGCAAGCCTTGCGCGAGCAGGAGCACTTGCAGCCGGAGGATTGCTTCCTGGCGCGCTTGCTGCTGATTCATGAGTATCGGAAATTGCTGCTGCGGGACCCGCAGTTGCCGGACGAGTTGCTGCCCGGTGATTGGGAAGGGCGCGCGGCGCGCCAGTTGTGCCGCAACATCTACCGCTTGATTCACGCCAAGGCCGAAGAATGGCTGGGCAGCGCCCTGGAAAATGCCGATGGCCCGTTGCCGGACGTGGGCGAGAGTTTCTACCGGCGTTTTGGCGGCTTGCGTTAAGCCGCCACGGCTGCTTGTCGCGACGAGCAACTTAGGTTGTTAAAGCCAGGGCTGTAGTAGAACTAAGAGTGCAATAACCCAGTGCTGCACCCGGCAACTAAAAGTGCCCGGCACGGGCACTTTAGTGACAACGGATCACCTTGCAACACGGCGATCTTTGGATAAATAACTTACTTGGGCATGGCCCAGGATTGCAGCAGGTAACCGTCCTGGCTCAGTTCGGCGCGGGCCTGTTTCAGCACGTTCTCCAACTGGGCGGGATCGCTGTAGGCGCTGCAGGAAATCTGAGTCTTGCCAATGCGGGTACTGGTCCGGTCGATAACGGTCAGGCTCAGCTCGCCATTGCCATCTTGAGGGGCCCAGGCCACACACTGGAAGGGCTGGAAGGCGCGGTCGGCGATCAAAAGTGCTTCGTTGATACGGAGCGGGGCGTTCATGGGGTCTTCTCTCTATGTGCCCAATCAGATGATGCGCCGTCGGTTGGGCAGACCGTTCGGCGGTTACTTGTACTGATGCCTGCAGAGGGGGGTTAGGTCACATTGAAAAATAACTTTTTACAAACTCGACGTGGAACACTGGTGTCAGGCCCGTTAGTTGAACCTTGGCGGTCTGGGGTTGTCGCGCCTGCCACTCGTTGATGAGGGAATCGCTGGTTTCTTAGTTCCATTGGTAATGAGCGCTATAAGCAAACGATACAAGTGGGCGTCAAGTTCTTGCTAATGTTACAGCCAGGCTCGCCAAACGACTGTTTCTAATAACTTTTCTACTATTTGGCGCCAAGGAACAGTCATGCTTGAAGCGCCTGTGCAACGTCGCCTGCTGGTGGTCGATCCCTGTGATGACTGCCACCGTCTATTACCCGGGTTACGCACCGTCGGTTGGAGCGTCGACAGTTGTGACCTGGAGTCCGCGCTGGACCGCTCCTGTGACATTGGGTTGTTGCGTTTACAGCCCTTTCACCTGGAACGCCCCGAGGCGGTCAAGGAGTTGATCAGCCGCAGCGGCACCGAGTGGATTGCCGTGCTCAGCCCGGAAGTGCTGAGGATGCAGAAGGTTGGCGACTTCGTTTGTGAATGGTTTTTCGATTTTCATACCCTGCCGTTCGATGTGTCCCGGGTCCAGGTGACCCTGGGGCGGGCCTTCGGCATGGCGCGCCTGCGGGGCCAGGGCTCGGTGCATGTCGACCAGCCTGAACACGAACTGCTGGGCGACAGCCGACCGATCCGTGACCTGCGCAAGCTGCTGAGCAAGCTGGCGCCCACCGAATCGCCGGTGTTGATCCGCGGGGAAAGCGGCACCGGCAAGGAGCTGGTGGCCAGGACCCTGCATCGCCAGTCCCAGCGCCACAGCAAGCCGTTCGTGGCCATCAACTGCGGGGCGATCCCTGAACACCTGATCCAGTCCGAGCTGTTTGGCCATGAAAAAGGCGCCTTTACCGGGGCCCACCAACGCAAGGTGGGGCGCATTGAAGCGGCCCACGGCGGCACGCTTTTCCTCGATGAAATCGGTGACCTGCCCCTGGAGCTGCAAGCCAACCTGCTGCGTTTCCTCCAGGAAAAACACATCGAGCGGGTCGGTGGCAGTCAGCCGATTCCGGTGGATGTGCGGGTGTTGGCGGCCACCCATGTGGATTTGGAGGCGGCCATCGGCAATGGGCGTTTCCGTGAGGACCTGTATTACCGCCTGAACGTGTTGCAGGTGGCCACCGCGCCGTTGCGCGAGCGCCATGGCGACCTGGGCATGCTGGCCAACCACTTTTCCCATTTCTACAGCCAGGAAACCGGGCGCCGGCCGCGCAGTTTCAGTGAGGACGCTTTGGTGGCGATGGGTAAGCACGAGTGGCCGGGTAATGTCCGTGAGTTGGCCAACCGCGTACGCCGTGGCCTGGTGCTGGCCGAGGGGCGGCAGATCGAGGCCCGTGACCTGGGCCTGCAAGGGCAGCAGGGCAGCAGTGCGCCCATGGGCACCCTGGAAGACTACAAGCACCGTGCCGAGCGCCAGGCCCTGTGTGACGTGCTCAACCGTCACAGCGATAACCTCAGCGTCGCCGCCCGGGTATTGGGAGTCTCACGCCCGACGTTCTACCGTCTGCTGCACAAGCATCAGATCCGTTAGGTTTCCCCAGGCCAACGTACAAGGCCCGCCGCGAGGGTGATCGCAGCGGGCCTTGTGCGTTGTAGCGCGAGCGTTAGAAGTAGTAAGGGAATTTCAGGCTGAAGGTAAAGTCCGGGGCATCCTCGGTGAGCCCGATGGACAGGTTGGGCACGATGGTCAGGTTGTCGCTGGCAGCGATGGTCATGCCGACGTTGAAATAGCCGGCGTTGGCGTCGCTGGACACCACCGATTGCCAGTCGCCACCGTCTGGCTTGAGCTTGCTGCGGCGCTGGATCAGGTCAGAGACCGAGAACGACATACTCATCTTCTCGTTGAGGGCGAAGGCTACGCCGGCGCCGATCTGATAGCTGTCGCCCAGTTGCACCTTGCCGCCGACCTTCTGGTCGACCCGGGAGCTGATGTCGTCGAAGGACTCTTCGAGGTTGTGGGTGTAGGACAAGGTCCCGAAAAGCACCGCCGGGTCGAAGGTCTTGACCAGGGAAATGCCCGGGGTGATGGACCAGACGCCGTTGCCGGTGGGTAGGCTTTCCGGCACGTAGAGGTTGGTGTTGGCAGCCGATTGCACCAGCTTGATGCCAAACGGCTCCTTGCCCGTCGGCGCCTTGATGCGCAAGGTGACCACGGCATCCGGCAGGTACGGGGTTTCGTCGAGGAACTTGTAGGCCACCCCAAAGTTGACGTCACCCAAGGTTGGATCGCGGGTCACGGTTTCTTCGGTGGTGGCGCCATCGGCCCCGCCGCCCGACTGATAGGTCGACTCGCGGTAGATCACCGGCGCGTTGATGTCGAACTGCCAACGGTTGTCGAGGTTGTAGCGACCGGTCAGGTCCAGGGTCCAGTTGTCCGCCTTGATGCGGTCCAGGTTGATGCTGCCGAGGAAGATCGAGTCCAGGGCCAGGAAGCCGTTGACCGTCAACTGGCGAGCGTCGTAGCGGGCGTAGGTAATCCCGGTTTCAAAACTGAACTTGCCGCCGCCAAAGAAGCCGCTGGCCTCGTCATAGAGGTTGCTGACGCTCTGCGCCGGTTCCGAGTCTTCTTTGAGCGACTGGCCGTAGCCGCCACCCCCAGCAGCGCCCCCGGAGGCCGCAGCAGCACCGGTGCCGGCGACCGGCTGATAGCCTTTCATGTCTGCTGGCGACTTGGCCAGGCGCTTGGGCGGCGGTGCGGCAGGCTGATCTTCGACCTGACGGACTCGTTGTTCCAGTACCGCAAGGGCTTTCTGTTGTACTTCGTAGCGTTGTTTCAACTCCAGAAGTTCCTGTTTCAGGGTCTCCACGTCCGGGTCAGTGGCGGCTTGCAGCGCCACTGCCGGAAAAAGAGTGCTCAAACACACGACTGCGCGTAGTGGAACAGATCGATACATGAAATAAACCGTCCCTTGTGAACCCAATGGTCGAGAGTCAGCGTAGTTCAATATCCCAGGTTGCGAAGGCCCTTCAGGCTGGTCAGGTTGCAGTCCAGAGCGCCGGTGCTGGGGCCGTTATTGCCGAGCACTACATTGAGCTGGGTGATGTTGTTCACCATGTTGCTGTTGCCCAGCAGGCTGGTGTTCTGCATCAGGTTGCCCTGGGCGACTTGCTGCAGGGTGTGGCCCTGGTTGTTGTTGGCCAGGATGGCCATCTGGATCCCGCCGTTGACCGCCGATACCGCCACGCTGCCCGCGGCACTGGTGCCGGTGACGGTGCCGCCGTTGAGCAGGACCTGGCCCACTTGCGGCCCTTGGGCCGGTGCATGGTTGCCTTCCGTGACGTTGATGGCGATGTCGTTGTAGGCGCTGTTGCCGTCACCGGCCGCACGCACCGTTTGGGTAATGCCCTGGGTGGTGCCCAGGCCTGCGCCACCCACTACGTTGCCGGTGCCGGTCGTTGGCGTGCTGCCGTTACCGGTCTGGCTGAAGGTGGTGACGTAGAATTGCGGCTTGACCGTGGATTGCTGCACCTGCAGGGAGGTGCTGGCACCGATCACGTCGCCGCTGGCGTTGCGCCAGGTGCTGCTCATGACGATGCCGAAACTGATGATGCGTCCCGGCATCACGTAACGGCCGCGAAGTTGCGACAGTTCGTCGTCCTGAATTTCGATGGGGTTGAAACCAGCATGGGCTGGAAGAGCTGCTACCAGGCAGGCGGCTGCCAGCCAGTATGAGGTTTTCATCTGCTGCTCCCGGGGCATCCAGCCCCATTATCATTGTTTGGCTGCTAGAAAAAGTCGCTCTGGATAAATCCAAAGTCCAACAGTTCTGCGTCCTGGACCGGGCTGAAGGAATCCAGCTTGTTACGTGCGGTCAGGGGATCTGGCGGGGCGAGCAAGGCATTGGTCTTGTCGTAGCCAGGGCCGATGATGGCAAACACGATGCCGTTCCAGCCTTTGATAAATTCATCGTGGGTGTAGCGTTTGTGGCCCAGTACCGGGTCAGCGATGTAGACCCAGTCTTTCTTGGCGCGCTGCATGACCACGAAGTGCTTATAGCCGCGAATTTCCATCAGAACCACCACCGGAATGGTCACCGCGTCCAGTTTTTCCGCTGGAATTCGATAACCCCGGGCCCGCATGCCGATGCTTTCGATGTAGCGCTTCATGTCGAGCATGGAGAAACCCTGGGTGCGGACCAGATTGTGGTCGGCGTTAACCAGCATGCCCTTGATGACGTGGTCCTCATCGACATCCAGCCAATAGGCTTGGCGCAGCACCGTGGCCAGTGCGGCGGCGCCGCAGCTGAAATCGGTTTTCTGCTCGACGATGTCGCTGAACTTGCGCTCGCGCACGCTTTGCACCTTTTTGTAGATCAGGTTGCCGCCTGGAAGGCCGGCGACCGCCATCTGAGCCGCTTGGGCCTGGCCGGTGAAGCCGGGCAGGCCAAAGAGGCACAACACTAGGGTGTAGAGAGCGATACGCATGATCGAGACGCCTGGTGAGCCTGTGGAAAAGCCCCGTTTCCGGGGCTTTCGTTTCGATCGCGATTACATGCAGACTTTGCAGCCGGCAGCGATGGACAGCGAGTTGCTTTGTTGGTTGCCCACACCTGCCGAGACGTTGGCTCCGCCGTTGCCGGAGAAGTTGTTCATCGAGCTGCTCATGGTGGCGTTGTTCACCACTGGGTTTTTCCAGCCGTCTTTGGTCAGCACTTGCTGGGTCCAGTAGCCGGCCAGTTGGACGGTGCCTTGTTCGGTGAAGGTGAAGCTTTGGTCGTCGTTGCCGCCGCCATTGCCACCACCGTTGCCGCCGCCATGACCGCCACCGTTGTTGCCACCGCCGTTACCGCCGAAGCTGTTGCCGTGGTTGTTGCCGCCACCGCTGTGGCCGCCACCGCCATGACCTTCATCGCCTTCGATGGTGCCTTGGCCACTGCCGCTGTAGCTGCCGTAGGCTACGAAGCCGCCCGACAGGGTGTCTTTTTTGTAGGCCTGCACGCCTTTGTTTTGCACGTTCAGGTTGGTGGTGCTTTGGTTGGCCGACGCGGCAGCGGTGGCTACACGGCCCCCGGAGACAGCGATTGCCAGGTTGTTTTTCTGTTGGTTGAAGTTGCCGGCGGTGACGTTGATCCCCATGTTGCCGGAACCGTTGTTACCCGAGTTGTTGAGGGTGGCGTTGTTCTGGGTCGAGTAGTTTTTAACGGTGTTGTTGGCGTTCACTTGGGTGGCGCTGGACGCGGCCACGGCGCTGCCGAAGATGAAGCTTTCGTCGGCGGTGGCCAGGGCGGCGGCGTTGTCTTGTTGGTTGCCGTCACCAGCAGCCACGTTGGCGCCCATGTTGCCGTTGGAGCCGTTCAGCGAGTTGTCAGCCTTGGCATTGTTGTTGGTGCCTTGGTTTTTCACGTAGTTGCCGGTGTTGGTCTGGACGTCGATCACTGCAGCACCGGCCCCAGCGGTGATTTGCAGCAGAGTACCGAGGTCTGGGCCTTGCTGGTGGCCGCCATTGCCGCCGCCATGGCCGTTACCGTTGCCGTGACCATTGCCATTGCCATGGTCGTTATCGTTGCCATTAGCCTGTGCAGCCATTGCCATTACGGCGGCCAGGGCGAAAACCAGTGGTTTGAGAGCCATTGTAGGTTTCATGGTGTTTCTCCGGTGCTTATTAGTTGGTTAAGTGTTGGTACTTTCTAATCGCACTACGTGTTCGGGTCAGTCTGCGACCCGGATGCTCAGGGTGTTAGCCATGCGGTTCCCCACCCCAGCACTCTGGTTCACCTGAATCACTCCCCGGCTGCCGGTGAAGGCCTGGTCGCTGGTAACGACCTGGCGGCTGCCTTGTTGAGCGTCAGTTGCTCCTGAGCTTGGTACCAGCGTCACGTTCTGTTGGGACAGGACGCTGTCGTCGATGCTTTGCGGTTTGGCACTGATGCTGATCCGCATGGCATTGACCATTTGATTGTTGGCCCCGGAGGACTGGTTGACGCCCAGGACCCCATTGCCGTTGCTGAACGAGTTGCCGCCGATGGTGCTGCTGGCGTTGACCGAGCGGTCGGCGGGTGTGTCGAGTTTCTGGGTCACGCGGGTCACGGCCTTGGCTTCAGTGCCGATGGCAATGGCGCGAACGTTGGTTTGCTGTTGCTGGTCGCCGGCTGCCTGGTTGAGGTTCAAGCCACCGGTGTAGCCGGCGCCGGAGTTGACGATGGTCGAGGTGTCGGTCACCGGGCCGGCGCTGTCGGCCATGGCCGAGGAGCAAGCGAGCAGGGCGAGCAGCAACAGGGAAGGTTTCATCTCACTGGCCCCCAATGTTATTCAGTGGCGCCAAGCCGGTGCTCAGCGAGCGATTGATCGAGCCGGAGATCGAGCCGCCCGAGCCACCGCCGTGACCGCTGGCCATGCCGGGCAAGCCATTGGGATTGGTCACCACATTCATGCCTGCACTGGAGCCGCCGGGAATCACTTGGTTGCGGATCAGCGCGCCGCTGCTCACCCCGGCAATGTCGCCGTCGCTCAGTTCATTGCCGGTGCTACCGGTGATCCGGCTGGAGGGGTTGGCGTTGACAGTGATCGGATTGGGGTCGGGTTGCAGCGCTGAGCGGCCGTAGGGGTGAGCTTGCACGGTACGGTTGAGGACAATCACACCGTTGCCTTCGGCCTGGGCCGTCAGGCTGTACATCGCGCTGACGGCACAGCCGATCAGCAGGAGGCGGGTCAAACCTTGATTGATGTTCCCCACGGCGTTGTTCCTTATTCTGTTCGTTGGCCCTAGCCAGCGATGAACAAGAGAGAGCAGAAGCCGTGCCGCTTTTTGTTTTCATATTGAATTCAACACGTTGCAGAAATAGATCGGAGGGCAGGGGGCGAACTGTTTCAAATCTGAGACGCGGTTCGCGGGTGGCAAC
Organism: Pseudomonas morbosilactucae; assembly: GCF_023241665.1. Classification (NCBI taxonomy): domain Bacteria; kingdom Pseudomonadati; phylum Pseudomonadota; class Gammaproteobacteria; order Pseudomonadales; family Pseudomonadaceae; genus Pseudomonas; species Pseudomonas morbosilactucae. Next base: position 63,312 of record NZ_JALQCX010000010.1, read on the forward strand.
CGGGGGAAGGCGAGCGAATGCTTTAAGTCATGGGCTTGCGGCAAGCTGTATCAGCCGCGTAACAGATTGCCGGCCAGGGCCGATCACCCCGGTAGCTAGAGCGTTTTGAGCGTCAATGAGTGTTTCAGAAATGGACAGTTTTGCCCCGGAACCGGGTTAAAGCGGGGCAAATGGCCCATCAGCGATCAAGCAGCGCTGTCACCTGGGCGAAGGCCAGTTGCCGACGTTGCGACCAATCGCCGGCGACCACCTGAAACGGCTGGTGGTGAGCTTCCAGCCACTGCCGGGTGGCGCTGAAGAATGCCTGGCGTTCGCTCAGGTCCGGCTGGCAACGCTGGCCATCGTCGCACCAGCCCACGCCTTCGGGCGCCAACAGCAGGTGCAGATCGTAATGACGGGCCAGCAACGCCTGCTCGATCCAGGCCGGGCAGGCGCCAAACAGGGTCTGGCTCCAGAGGATATTGCTCAGCAAGTGAGTGTCGAGGATCAGCAGTGGCGGCTGCTGCGCCCGGGCAGCGTCTTCCCAGGCCAGTTGCCCCTGGGCGATCTCGGGGATGTCCGCCAGGGTGGTGTCGCGGGGGTTCTGCTCGATGAAGTGACGCACGTATTCGCCGACCTGCACGCCACCAAAGTGCGCTTGCAACTCGCCGGCCAGCCAGCTTTTACCGCTGGACTCGGGGCCGGTCAGGACCAGGACCTTCATGCCCGCAACGCCGGGTCGGCGCGCCATTGGCGCCAGCCCTGGATCGCCAACAGGGTGAACAGGGCATACAGCGCGGCGGTCAGGTGCAGGTCTTTATAGATAAACAGGCCGACGTAGATCACATCCACGGCGATCCACAGCGGCCAGCATTGCACGCGTTTTTGCGCCATCCACCATTGGGCCACCAGGCTGAAGCCCGTGAGTGCCGCGTCCAGCCAGGGTTGCGCGGCGTCGGTCCAGTGGGCCATGGCGGCGCCGAGCAACAGGCTGCCAAGGGCCCCCAGGCTGAGGCCCTTGAGGATTGCCGGCAGCGGCAAGTGGCTGACTGTGCGGCCCTGATGCTGGGCGCCACCCCGGGTCCATTGCCACCAGCCATAGACTTGCAGGCCGGCGTAGATCACCTGCAGCAGCATGTCGGAATAGAGTTTGACCTCCAGGAAGACCCAGATGTAGAGCACCACCATCACCAGGCCGATGGGCCAGCACCAGGGGTTCTGTTTGACGGTCAGCCACACGGCGATCACGCCGAGGGCGGCGGCGAACAGTTCAAGCCCGGACATGGAGAATCCTTGGGGAAGTGCAAAAGGGCGCCGATTGTAACCACAGTGGCGCGCCGCGCGTTAGTCCGCGGCGAGCCCTGGCCGGGGCTTGGAACCCCGGCTCGGCACGGGTTTAGACGCGGAACTGACGCAGCAGGCTGTTGAGCTGCTCGCTCAGTTGTTTCAGGTGGCGGCTGGCGACGCTGGACTGCTCGGCCGCCAGGGCCGTGCTGTGGGACAGACCGGCGGCCTGGGTGACGTTCTGGTTGATGTCTTCCACCACGTGAGCCTGTTGCAGAGTGGCGCTGGCGATGGAGGCGTTGAGGCCATTGAGGTTGCGCAGGGCCTGGCCGATGGCGTTCAGGCTTTCTCCGGCCAGGCCGGCCTGTTCGATGGTCAGTTGGGACGCGCGACTGCTGTCGCCGATGACTTTTACTGCGGCTTCGGAGTGGGTTTGCAGGCGTTCGATCATCGACTGGATTTCCGCAGTCGATTGCTGGGTGCGCTGGGCCAGCAGCCGCACTTCGTCGGCGACCACGGCAAAGCCACGGCCTTGCTCGCCGGCTCGGGCGGCTTCAATCGCCGCGTTGAGGGCCAGCAGGTTGGTCTGTTCGGCAATCGAACGGATCACTTCCAGCACGCTGCCGATCTGGGTGCTTTCGGCGGCCAGGGTGCGGATTACTTCCACGGCCTGGTCGATGGTCCCGGAGAGCCGGTCGATCTGTTGCAGGCTGCCGTCGATGTTGACCTGGCCCTGCTCGGCCTGGCTCTGTGCGTCGCGCATTTCACTGGCGGCGTGTTCGGCGTTTTTCGCCACGTCCTGCACGCCGTAGGTGACTTCATTGATGGCGGTGGCCACCAGTTCCATCTGTTGCGATTGCTGCTGGCTGCGCTCCTGGGCTTGGCTGGCATTGTCGCCCAGGTCCGCCGAGGACTGTTCGAGGGCCGTGGCGCTGACCTGCAACTGGCCGACCACGCCGCGCAGTTTGGCGCTGAAGGCATTGAAATGCCGGGCCAGCTCGGTGACTTCGTCCTGGCCGTGGGTATCCAGGGCTCGGGTCAGGTCGCTTTCGCCGCTGGCGATGTTAGCCATGGCGTGCACGGTCTCGCGCAGCGGGCCGACGATGCTGCGGGCAATCAACACCACCAGCAGGGCCATGACCACGGCAATCACCAGGCCGAAGGACGAGGCCTTGATCAACTGGCCGCGGAATTCGGCCTGCAGGTCGTCGATGTAAACCCCTGACCCGATGATCCAGCCCCAGGGCTGGAACAGTTGCACGTAGGAGGTCTTCTGCACCGGTGCTTCGGCGCCCGGCTTGGGCCAGCGATAGTCGACCATGCCGGCGCCCTTGCTTTTGGCCAGGGCCACGAACTCGTTGAAGATCTGGACGCCGTCGGGGTCCTTGATCGCCGAGAGGTTCTGCCCGTCCAGCTTGGGGTTGGTCGGGTGCATGATCATCACGGGCGTCAGGTCGTTGATCCAGAAATAGTCGTCCTTGTCGTAACGCAGGCCGCGGATAGCGCTCATGGCCTGGGTTTGCGCGGCTTCGCGGCTCAGGGTGCCGGCGGTTTCCAGGCCGTGGTAGTACTTCAGCACCCCGGCGGCGGCCTGTACCACGTGCTGGGTTTTCTGCGCCTTGGCGTGATAGAGGTCCTCATGAATCTGCTTGAGCATCAACACGCCCAAGGTCAGGAGCATCAGCACAGCCACTATCAGGATGAGCCACAGACGACGGCTGATCGACACATTGCGCAAGCTGTTCATAACCCGTCACTCCGATTCTTGTTCTTTTTAAGCGCCGTTGCCGGCGTGCAGCCTGCTGATCCCTGGCGGCCCAATGGCCTGTCACCAATAACGCAGGGCGTTATCCGGGACTGTCTGATAGGATTTCGGCCCGGTTAGGGAAAACCTGAGTCGAAGTTGAAATTTCACAGAATTTTCATCGGTTTGTGTTGATCTTATGGGCGCTGAAATTTCAGTTGTGCTCGTTGCAGCGAATAAAAAATAGTCAATAAGGCATGCCCGGCGCATGGCTTTATGGGGGATTGATGGATCTTTGGACCGCCGCTCAGGCATTGATACTTGGCGTTGTGGAAGGGCTGACAGAGTTTTTGCCCATCAGCAGCACCGGGCACCAGATTATTGTGGCCGACCTGCTGGACTTCGGTGGTGAACGGGCGATGGCCTTCAATATCATCATCCAGTTGGGGGCGATCCTGGCGGTGGTCTGGGAGTTTCGCCGGAAGATTTTTGATGTGGTCGTGGGCTTGCCGACCCAGCCTGGCGCCCGGCGCTTCACTGCCAACCTGTTGATCGCCTTCCTGCCGGCCGTGGTGCTGGGGGTGATTTTTGCCGACCTGATTCATGCCTACCTGTTCAACCCGATCACCGTGGCCACAGCGCTGGTGGTGGGCGGGATCATCATGCTCTGGGCCGAGCGCCGCGAGCATGTGGTGCACGCCGAAAGCGTCGATGACATCACTTGGAAGGACGCGCTGAAGGTCGGTTTTGCCCAGTGCCTGGCGATGATCCCCGGCACGTCCCGCTCCGGCTCGACGATTATCGGCGGCCTGTTGTTCGGCCTGTCGCGCAAGACCGCCACCGAGTTTTCATTCTTCCTGGCGATGCCGACCATGGTCGGCGCAGCGGTGTATTCCGGCTACAAGTACCGTCACCTGTTCCAGCCTGATGACCTGCCGGTATTTGCCCTGGGGTTCGTCACGGCCTTTATCTTCGCGATGATCGCGGTCAAGGGCTTGCTCAAGTTCATCGCCAGCCACAGTTACGCGGCGTTCGCCTGGTACCGCATTGCCTTTGGCTTGTTGATCCTCGCCACCTGGCAGTTTGGCTGGGTGGATTGGGCGGCTGCCCAGTCGTGAGGGCGACGCGGGGCAAACCGGAGGCCACAGGCCAAACCGGCGGTGGCGTGCGTCACCTGCGCTTGAAGCTGGTGCTGTGGCTGCTGCTGTGCAGCGTGCCGCTGTACGGTGCACTGTCCATGGGCTGGCAGGGCATTTCGCTGATTCCCCTGGCGGCCTATGGCGCAGTCAGCCTGTTGACCCTGCTGCTGTACTGGCACGACAAGCGCCAGGCCCGCAATGGTGGGCAGCGCATTCCGGAAAAGGTCCTGCACGCCCTGGAGCTGGCCGGCGGCTGGCCCGGGGCACTGTTGGCGCAGCAGGGGTTTCGCCACAAGACCCGCAAGGTGTCCTACCAGGCCCTGTTCTGGCTGATTGTGGTTCTGCACCAGGTGTTCTGGATCGACCGGCTGTTTCTGCAGGGCAGTCTGTTGGCGCTGGTTTAAAGCAGCAGGCCGACTTGCGTGCGTTTCGGCAGCTTGCTCACCACCAGTTGGTGGGAGCGCTGCAGCAAGCCCCGAAGCTCGTCGGCGGCCAGCGGGTAGGGCACCTGCACGATGACCCAGTGGGCCCGGGCCAGGTAGGGCGCGGGGCCGATGCCCGGGCGGTCGACGTGGCCCAGAAACAGCTCTTTGTCGACCTTGAACGCCAGGGAGTCGCCCCGCAGCCCCTGTAGGGCAAACATCTTGTTGCCGGCGATGGAGAACACCCGCACACCGCCCCATTTGTAGTCTTCCCGGGCCCCAGGCAGGGCCAGGCAGAATTGCGCCACATCGTCTTCGCTCAGGGTCTTGGGGTTCACAGCAGTCGGTCTCCACAACGATTGAAAGATTCGGTCAGGTGTTCGATCCAGGCCCGCACTGCCGGCAACACGCCGCGCCGGTGCGGGTAGACCGCTTGCAGCCAGCCACCGGGCAGTGACCACTCTGGCAACAGTTGGAGCAGTTGGCCGTTCGCCAGTTCTTCCTCGCAATACATCATCGGCAGCACGGTAAAGCCCAGGCCCGCGAGGGCACAGGCGCGACGCACGATAAAATCGTCGATGCCCAGGCGCGCTTCCAGGCTCATTTCAATGGCGTTGCCGTCGCCGTCGAGCATGCGTAAATGAACCAGGCGATCAGCCTCCAGGGCCCCCAATACCGGCACTTGGCGCAAGTCTTCGGGGTGCTGGATATGGCGCTCGGCAAGGAATCCCGGGCTGGCGACGATCACCGTTTGCGCTTGGCGCAGGCGGCGGGTGACCAGCAATGGGTCCTCGTCCCCTAGCTCGCGAACCCGCAACGCCACGTCAATGCCCTCGGTAATCACGTCCACCCGACGGTTGAGCAGTTGCAGGTCCAGTTGCACCTGGGGGTACTTTTCCAGGAAGCGGCTGATCACTTCCGGCAGCATTTGGTGGGCCAGCCCCACCGGGCACGAGACCCGTAAGCGGCCCCGAGGTTCGCTGGACATGCTGGCCACGGCTTCGTCGGCCATTTCCGCCTCCAGCAGCATGGCTTGGCAGTGGCGCAGGTAGCGTTCGCCCACCGCCGTCAGCTTCAACTGCCGGGTGGTGCGTTGCAGCAAGCGGGTATTGAGGCGTTCCTCCAGCTCGGCAATACGCCGCGACAGGCGCGACTTGGGAATGCCCAGCAAGCGCCCGGCCGCCGCAAAACCGCCGGCTTCCACCACCTTGGCAAAGTAATAAAGATCGTTGAGGTCCTGCATGAGCTGACTCGATTGTTCTACTGGTGGGACGAACTATCGCATTTATGCCGACTAATCAGCTATTGATTTCATCGGTAGGATTGCACCCACTTGATCGCCTGGTGGCGGTCCTCACTTGGAGATCCCCCCATGAAGCTTTTGCACATCGATTCCAGCATCCTCGGCGACAACTCGGCTTCCCGTCAGTTGAGCCACAGCGTGGTTGAAGCCTGGAAAGCCGCCGAGCCAGAAGCCGTGGTGACTTACCGCGACCTGGCCAGCGACGCCATCAGCCATTTCTCCGCCGCGACCCTGGTGGCCGCCGGCACCGCCGCCGACCTGCGCAACGCCGCGCAACAGCACGAAGCCGACCTCAGTGCATCGACCCTGGCCGAGTTCCTCGCTGCCGACGCCGTGGTGATCGCCGCGCCGATGTACAACTTCACCATCCCGACTCAGCTCAAGGCCTGGATCGACCGCATCGCCGTGGCCGGCCAGACCTTCCGCTACACCGAAGCCGGCCCCGAAGGCCTGTGCGGCAACAAGAAAGTGGTGGTGGTCTCCACCGCCGGCGGCCTGCACGCGGGCCAGGCCAGCGGCGTGGCCCACGAAGATTACCTGAAGCTGCTGTTCGGCTTCCTTGGCATCACCGACATCGAGTTCGTCCGTGCCCAGGGCCTGGCCTACGGCGAAGAAGTGCGCAACAAAGCCATGAACGATGCTCAGGTACAGATCAGCGAGCAGTTGTTCAGCGCCGCGTAATACTTATGTAAAGACGCCGCGCAAGCACCGTCAGCGCTTCTAAACTCTGTATTCTGTTCACCGTTAAAGGTGAGTGGAATACGGAGTTTTTTGTTGTTGTCTTTCAATGTTCTGGCCCGGGTTATGCAGAGACACGAGCACTGCTCTGATTCTGTGCGCCCTGCAATGCGTGGCCAGAGGTGCTTCAAGGCCTTGGTGGCAAGGGATGGCAGGTATCAAGGGCTTTGCCGATCCAGCCGCAAAGGTGGGCGTGTCATGAAACGTCTCTGTGCACTGTTACTGATTTGCCTGCTCAGCAGCCTGATTTCAGTGCACGCCGCGCCTGGGCCACACCCTCACTGGAGTGTCGGCTTTCATGAACTGAGCTTTCTCGATCCCCTGGATTTGCAGCCGATGCACGCCATCGCCTTTTATCCTTCAACGGGCATCGAACACAGCAGCAAACTCGAGGGTTACCAGATTGCCGCGTCCAAGGATGCGAAGGTCGCCATCGGTCGTTTCCCGATGCTGATGCTGTCCCACGGCAACACCGGCACGCCCCTGGCCCTGCACGACCTGGCCACGTCCCTGGCCCGCCAGGGGTTTGTCGTGGTGGCGGTGATTCACCCCGGCGACAACTACAAAGACCACAGCCGCCTCGGCACCTTGAGCAACCTCTATGGGCGGCCAATCCAGATTTCCGAAGCCATCACCGCGACCTTGAGCGACCCGATGCTCTCGCCCTTCGTCAACGCCGAACAGGTGGGGGTGATCGGCTATTCCGCCGGCGGCGAGACCGCGCTGATTCTCTCGGGGGCCACCCCGGACCTGGATCGCCTGCGGCGTTATTGCCAGGAGCGGCCGGATGACCACGACGCCTGCAACACCCAGGGTGAACTGGTGGTGGACCGTGACGACCTGCAGCCGGTGCCCGATCCCCGGGTGCATGCACTGATGCTGATGGCGCCCCTGAGCCTCAAGTTCGGCCGCCAGACCCTGGCCGATGTGCATGTGCCCGTGCTGCTGTACAGCGGTGACGGCGATCAGTTGGTGGCGGTGGACAAAAATGCCGCCGCCCTGGCGCGCAAGTTGCCGGTGGCGCCGAACTTCAAGCTGTTGGCGGGGGCCGGGCACTTCGTGTTCCTGGCACCGTGCAGCCCTGAACAACTGACGGCAATGCCCGCACTGTGCACCGATGCCGATGGCGTTGACCGCGTAGACATCCATCGCACCCTGATTTCCGAAGCCGGCAAGTTTTTCGCCAGCACCCTGGGCAAGCCGAGCCGCGCCGGCATGCAGACCGCCGATCAGTGACTCAGGCGCCGGCCCGCTGCTTGAGCAGCAGGGTCAGGCCCAGGCCGGTGATCGACAGCAAGGCCGCGCAGAAAAAAATCCACGCATAGCCCAGGTTCAGCGCCACGGCGCCCATCAAGGGCCCGGCAATCGCCAGGGCCAGGTCGAAGAACACCGCATAGGCACTCAAGCCGGCACCGCGACTGCTGCTGGGCACCTGTTTGATCGCCTCCACGCCCAGGGCCGGGTACACCAGGGACAGGCCGACACCGGTCAGTCCGGCACCGAGCAGGGCGAAAGCGGTGGAGGGCGCCAGCCACAGCAGGGCCAGACCCAGGGTTTCGATGATCATGCAGGCGATGGCCGCGCGAAAACCGCCAAAGCGGCTGATGCTGGAGATAAACAGCAGGCGAGCGCAGATAAAACACACGCCGAACATCGTCAGGCAGTACGCCGCACCGACCCAGCCGCGGTCCAGGTAGAACAGGGTAATAAAGGTGGTCAGGGTGCCGTAGCCGATGGAGGCCAGGCTCAGGCTCACGCCGAAGGGCGCGATACGCCCGAACACTGCCCAGAACGGCAGGCGCTCGCCGCGCACCACCGGCACCGAGGGCTTGTTGCGGATCAACAGCAACGCCAGGGCCGCCAACAGCGACAAGGCCAGGCCCAGGCTGGCAAACCCCAGCGTATCGACCATCACCACACCCAGCGGTGCGCCGATGGCAATGGCGCCGTAGGAGGCGATGCCGTTCCAGGAAATTGACCGGGCCGTGTGCTCGGCACCCACCTGGCCCATGCACCAACTGATGGTGCCCACCCCGATCAGGCCCTGGGCCACGCCCAGCAACAGGCGGCCGCCGATCAGCACCGTCAGGCTCAACAGCGGCAGGCTGTCGAGCAGGGTGGAGAGCAGGGTGAGCAGGCCGCTGAGGAAGATGCCCAGTAGCCCATAGATGATGGCGCGCTTGGTGCCGACGTTATCCGACATGCGCCCGGCCATGGGCCGGCTGAGCAGGGTCGCCAGGTATTGGGAGCCGATGACCAGCCCGGCCACCACCGCGCTGAAGCCCAGTTGCTCATGCACATAGCCGGGCAGCACGGCGATCGGCAGGCCGATGCAGATAAAGGCAATAAAGGTATAGAAGACGATAGAGACGATCTGCAGGGTGATCGTCATGGAGTTGGGCACGGGCTGTTCTTGCGCAGACATGGGGGCTCGTTCGCGGGCGGGCGGTCCCGCATCATGGCGCGCCCGGAAAACAAAAGAAAGCAGGCTAACTATTTATCTGCGGCCTTGTTTCATTCCTTGGCAACCCCCTCACCTGGCTACCCGTACGGCATAAAAAAGCCCCGTCACCAGGACAGGGCTTTTACTTACCGCTTGCCGCTAACCGCTCGCAACGCCCTTAAAACACCACGCCTTGACTGCGCAGGTAGTCGTCATAGGTGCCGCTGAAGTCGATCACACCGGTCGGGCTCAGCTCGATGATGCGCGTGGCCAGGGAGGATACGAACTCACGGTCGTGGCTGACGAAGATCAGCGTGCCCGGGTAGTTCTCCAGGGCCAGGTTCAGCGCTTCGATGGATTCCATGTCCAAGTGGTTGGTCGGTTCGTCCATGATCAGCACGTTGGGCTTTTGCAGGATCAGCTTGCCGAACAGCATGCGGCCTTGCTCACCACCGGAGATCACCTTGACCGACTTGAGAATCTCGTCGTTGGAGAACAGCATCCGGCCCAACGTGCCGCGGATCATTTGCTCGCCCTGGGTCCACTGACCCATCCAGTCGAACAGCGTGACGTCGTCTTCGAAGTCGTGGGCGTGATCCTGAGCGTAGTAGCCCAGCTCAGCGGCGTCGGTCCACTTGACGCTACCGGCATCCGGGGTCAGTTCGTTGACCAGGGTGCGCAGCAGGGTGGTCTTGCCGATGCCGTTCGGGCCGATGATCGCTACGCGCTCGCCCGCTTCAACCTGGAAGCTGAAGTCCTTGAACAGCGGCTTGCCGTCGAAGCCTTTGGCCATGCGCTCGACGATGACGGCCTGGCGGTGCAGCTTCTTGTTCTGTTCGAAACGGATGAACGGGCTCACACGGCTCGAAGGCTTGACCTCGGCCAGTTGGATCTTGTCGATCGCCTTGGCGCGGGACGTGGCCTGCTTGGCTTTCGAGGCGTTGGCCGAGAAGCGGCTGACGAAGGATTGCAGTTCCGAGATCTGCGCTTTCTTCTTGGCGTTGTCCGACAGCAGTTGCTCGCGGGACTGGGTCGCCACGGTCATGTACTCGTCGTAGTTGCCCGGGAACAGGCGCAGCTCGCCGTAGTCCAGGTCAGCCATGTGGGTGCACACGCTGTTCAGGAAGTGACGGTCGTGGGAGATGATGATCATCAGGCTGGAGCGCTGGGTCAGAATGTTTTCCAGCCAGCGGATGGTGTTGATGTCCAAGTGGTTGGTCGGTTCGTCGAGCAACAGCACTTCAGGATCGGAAAACAATGCCTGGGCCAGCAATACACGCAGTTTCCAGCCTGGCGACACTTCGCTCATCGGGCCGAAATGCTGTTCCAGGGGAATACCCAGGCCCAGCAGCAGCTCACCGGCGCGGGATTCGGCGGTGTAGCCGTCCATCTCGGCGAACTCGGTTTCCAGCTCGGCCACGGCCATGCCGTCTTCTTCGGTCATTTCTGGCAGCGAGTAGATACGGTCGCGCTCAGCCTTGACCTTCCACAGCTCCTCGTGGCCCATGATCACGGTGTCGAGCACAGTGAATTCTTCGTAGGCGAACTGGTCCTGGCGCAGCTTACCCAGACGCACATTCGGCTCCAGCATGACCTGGCCGCCGGACGGATCGAGGTCGCCACCGAGGATTTTCATGAAGGTCGACTTGCCGCAACCGTTGGCACCGATCAAACCATAACGGTTGCCTGCGCCGAACTTGACCGAGACGTTCTCGAAGAGCGGCTTGGCGCCGAACTGCATGGTGATGTTAGCTGTGGAGATCAATTACGTTACCTATCAATAGCTTAGAGTGCGCGTATTTCGGCTGGGATCCGTTTTTGGCCCATTTGAAGCGTTTCGATTTCGCTCCAACCTGAGCTTGAGCTGATCCATCGCGCATAATTCGAGAGCAGCATCTGCACACTATGGCCGAGCTGCTGGGAGATGAATGCGGGGGTTCATGCCAGAACTGGCGCGCATTGTCGCATAGGTGTGACGACAGTTGTATGGCGGACGGTGATGGATACCCAGCTTTCGCAGGGGCGGACCTCAATGTATATGCATGCCTGACGTCTGTTTGATGCGTTCGATCATCGGGGTAGGAGAGGATGCGCCGATCTTCGCGGCCCCACGGTTCTGCGTTTTTCAGCCCTGACCTCGTTCTTGGCCGCTGCCGTGTTGGCCTTCATGATTAAATAGACGTCATTTTTAAAGGGAGTGTTCGCGTCATGGAAAACACATTCAAGCAGCCCCTGTTTGTAGTAGGCATGCCTCTATTTGTTATAGGTATTTGCATTGCAAGCCCTGGCTTCTGGATCCCAGGGCTGGTCTTTATGGTGATCGGTTTTTCGCAACGCACGAAGGGTTGAGGGTTGCTTCCACGACGACATGTCAGTGGCTGAGTCCTGGTTTCTGACTGTTCCGGGCCTGCGCCGTTAGAGTCGAAGTGCGTTAAAGGTGGGCAATCAGTCGCTGGCAATATCCGCTTTCTTCCATCAGGGTCGGGTATCTGCTGTCATCGATCAGTGAGCGCAATTGCTGTGAGTGACTGGATTGCCGAAATGCGACCTGGCATTCGGCGGCATCAAAAAAAACGCCTCAGGTGCGGCAGAGCCAGCGGGAGTAGGCCGAGCTCAACTTTCAACGAGGCGGTCACAATATCCAGTTGATCGTCCAGGTCCCTGTACAGATTGATCACCAGGAAACTTTCATTTTCTGCCGACGCGTAGAGGTGTACATCACCCTCGCCGACGGGCGTGTCGTCGAAGTAGGTGTTGTACAGCTCGGTAATATCGAGCGCGATTCCCATGGCGTTCAACGCCGCTTCCAGATCAGCATTGGGTGTGTGTTGGTCTTCTACCCATTCGACGAAGTCAGGCATTGAGACGCAGATGTCGAACTCATTGGCGCAGATGATAGGCGTCACTGAAAAGAGATCCTCGCGGTGTCAGTTGGATGTGGGTGTGTATCACTCAAAGGTTTGTTGCATGGCGGTGCGCACAAGTTCAATGCAGCGTTTTAGTTCGGCGGCTCTCGCCAATTCTTATCCGGTCCAGGGCTCGATTGAGCGCGTCCAAGGCGCTGAGCAAGGCCTGGGCCTCCGCTTCACGGCCCTCTCCCCAAAGACGTTCAGCCATCTTGTTCAAGGCCAGGATGGATTGCTCGATATCAGCAGCCGTTGCCGTCTTGGTATCCGCTGGCTGTTTCTTGGTCATTGAATCTCACTTTCGCAGCGTATTGGTTGGATGCTGGGCGATCAGGTCGTTGTCGTCGGCATGATCTCAGGTATCAAACAGCGTGGTCTCGATTGATTCAGTACGCCGACAAAATGCTTCAAAGCCTGGGGCCAGGCAGCGGGCGTCCTCAAAGCCGAGGTTGCCAGCGGCGGCACCGACAATCGGGTACTCACCGCCTTGCAACGGCTGGCGAACGTCGAGCAGGGCGAAGTTACCGGCGCCATCCAGCCCCAGCGGGATGGCCAGGGGCATGTATTCGGGAATCTGGTAGGCCAGCAGGAACTCCCGGATATCAGCCGCGCCAAAAAAGCAGAATTCCATTTCACCGTTCGTCACCAGGCCGCCGTTGGACCACGCCAGGAACTCCAGCCAGCGGGGTGGCAGTGTTACGCCGGGCATGGGCCAGGCCGTGGGGTCGATGGGTGACCAGCTTGCGTGAAGCGTGTGCTGGGTTGGCCAGGGGTTGCTTTGCGAGTCGATGATCGAGCGGCATTCGCTGGGCTGTACGGGCCGTGACAAATCCTCGATCAAGCGTTCGATGTCATCGCGAGTCGCCGGGGCCTGACGTTCGCAATGGGCAAATAGGGTGTTCCAGTCGATTGTCATGGGGGGCTAAACCTGAGGTCGGTTAATCAAGGGGGGCGTTACTGTTCAGCCCAGGGCTGCGGGCGCCTCAGGTAACTGACTGCACAAAACGCAGCAACTGGTGCGCCGCCTCGTTCGGGGCCGCCTGCAGCAGGCAGTGTGGGCCGTCGAGGGTGACGACTTGTGCATCCGGTCTAAGCCTTGCCACCTGTTCGCCGGCACTGGCTGGCACCAGCACGTCCTGGCGGGCTCGCAGGTACAGCAGGGGCATGCGGCTGGCGAGCAGTGGCTGGCTGACGTCCACGGCGACCACCGCCTTGAGCCGGGCCTGCATGACCCGCGGTGCGACTTGGCGCACCGCATGGGCCAGGGATTGGCGCAGGGCCGGTTTGGCAAAGGTGCCGAGCAAGGCTTTGCTGATCGGGCCCAGTGGCGGTCGGGCCAAAGGCAGCAGGTTGAGTAGAAAGCTCAGGCGCCCCAAGCGCGGTCGTGGATTGCGTACAAAGCTGCAGCACAGCACCAGGCCCTTGAGCTGTGCAGGGTTGGCGGCGGCGATGGCCACCGCAATCGGCCCGGAGAACGACTCGCCCAGTAGCACAAACGGCCGCTCGGCGGGCAGCGCCTGATGCACCAGGGACTCCAGCGCCTCATAGCCCAGCGGCCGGTCTGTCGGGTAGCGCAGCACGACCAGGTCCAAGCGCCCTTCCAGGGCGGCAATCAGCGGTTGGAAAAGCTCACCGGTGCCGTCCATTCCGGGCAGCAGGACCATTACCGGCGCGGTTGTTTGACTCATGGGTTTTGCTGTCCTTGGCAGGTGCTCGATGCTTGGTTCGGGTGCGGACCTCGATCGCGCGCAGCATAGCAGCCCGAAAAGCCCGAGGGGCGAGCAGGCTGACCTCCGGCAACGACTGGGCCAGAGCCTTGGCGTCTTGTGCAGGGGCGCCGCTGATTGGCACACGATGAGCACAGGAATTCACAATTTTGAGTTAACTTTTGGTTACAAACTGTGGCTAAAATGCCATCCAACGGCCAGATGCCGAAAAGCGGGCTGCCCAGGGACGTGCCATCCAGGTTCCGCTGTGACGAATTTGAAACGCTGCCATTTGCCGCCGGGCCCTCGGGTCTTCGACGGCGCAGCCTGTTTTTTACTGACCTGTGACGATTTCCGTGAAACTCATCATTGCTGCTGTGTACCTGCTGTCCATTGCCTACGTGCATCTGCGTGGGCGCGTACGCCACAAGTTGGGTCGTCAACTGAGTGACCACTCGACCTTCCTGGCGCCGATCAACTGCTTCCTCTATCTGTTCTCCAAACAACCCAATCGCCCCTACCTGGACCCGGCCCAGTTTGCCGAGCTGAGCACGCTGCAAGAGCACTGGCAGGAAATTCGCGCGGAAGGGCAGAACCTGATGCGTGCGGGCGCCATCAAGCGCTCCGAGCAATACAACGACGTGGGTTTCAACTCCTTTTTCAAAAGCGGCTGGAAGCGCTTTTACCTGAAGTGGTACGGCGACAGCCATCCTTCGGCGATGAAGCTCTGCCCGCGTACCACCGAACTGGTGCAGGGCATCGGTTCGATCAAGGCGGCGATGTTCGCCGAGCTGCCGCCAGGCTCCAAGCTGGTACGCCACCGCGACCCGTACGCGGGCTCCTATCGCTATCACCTGGGGTTGGATACGCCCAACAGCGAAGGCTGTTACATCGAGGTGGACGGTGAGCGTTACTTCTGGCGCGACGGCGAGGCGGTGATGTTCGACGAGACTTACATCCACTACGCGGAAAACACCACGGAGCAGAACCGCATCATTCTGTTCTGCGACGTCGAGCGGCCGATGAAGTACCGCTGGGCCACGGCGTTCAACCGTTGGTTCAGTCGCCACGTGATGGCGGCGGCCGGTTCGCCGAACGAGGCGGGCGACAAGACCGGTGGCCTGAACCGCGCATTCAACAAGCTGTACAAGATCCGTTTGCGTGGCAAGGAGCTGAAGAAGCGCAATCGTGCACGTTACTACCTGGAAAAGTGGGCGATCTTTGCGGCTTTGCTGTTGCTGTTCATCCTTATCTGACGCCTACGATTTAACCTCCCGACGGCGATGACGGCACCCGTGCCCGTTATCGCCGCTGCGCTGCCAAAACCGGCCTTTCCTCGCTGCCCACCTCCCGCTCCAGCCCGTCCTACGCGCCTTGCCGATAACTCGTGTTACATGTTCCGACTGATAATTTAATTAACAAAGCCGAACCCTGGGCGTAGCGTGAACTCGAATTCGATATCCCGTTGCCACCCACAGAGGATCGTCATGAACAGTCTGGCTCGCGGCTTTGCCATGTTCGCGCTACTGGGGGCCGTTGCCATCGGCGCCCAGGCCGCACCTGTCGACCTCGACGCCGGCGCGCCGGGCTCACCCATGCTGCTGGCGCAAAACCTGCCCAACAGCAACAACAACCCCTATAACAGCCCGACGCGCCGGGCCAACCCCAACAGCATGCAGGGCACCCAGCCCAGCACGCCGCCAGTGCGTGGCCCTACGACGGCGCCCACGCCGCGGCGCCGACCCTGGAAAACGGCGGCATCGGCAATGGCTACCCGCGCAACACCACGCCACCCAAGGCGATCGACCCACGCCCAGTCACACCGCCCCGGGATTCCAACACCCGCTGAGTCACCTTTTAACCGACAGAAGGATTGATGCATGTTGCGTAAAACCCTCCTGGCCACCCTGTGTGCCAGCGCTTTCCTGAGCAGCCCGCTGTATGCCGCCCCACAGTCGTTGCAGAGCGAGCAGGGGCGTCTGAGTGTGACCCCGATTACCCAAGGCCTGGATCACCCCTGGGCCCTGGCCTTCCTGCCGGATAGCCGGGGCATGCTGGTCACCGAGCGCCCAGGCAACCTGCGCCTGGTCAGTGCCGATGGCAAGCTCTCGGCGCCCTTGAGCGGGGTGCCGAAGGTCTGGGCCAAGGGGCAGGGCGGCTTGCTGGATGTGGTGCTGTCGCCCGACTTCAAGCAGGACCGCATGGTCTACCTGTCCTACGCCGAGGGCGGTGGCGAAGGCGGCACGGCCGGCACCGTGGTCGGGCGCGGACGCCTGGCGGATGACTTGAGCGGGCTCAAGGATTTCAAGGTGATTTTCCGTCAGGAACCCAAGCTGTCCACCGGCAATCACTTCGGCTCGCGCCTGGTCTTCGACCGTGACGGTTACCTGTTCATCACCCTGGGGGAAAATAACGACCGCGCCACCGCCCAGGACCTGGACAAGCTGCAAGGCAAGATCGTGCGCCTGTACCCGGACGGCCGTGTACCCGACGACAACCCCTTTGTCGGCCAGTCCGGCGTGCGCCCGGAAATCTGGTCCTACGGCCATCGCAGCCCCCAGGGTGCGGCGCTGAACCCCTGGAGCGGCACCCTCTGGGAGAACGAACACGGGCCCAAGGGCGGTGACGAGATCAATATCGTCGAGCGCGGCAAGAACTACGGCTGGCCCCTGGCAACCCACGGCATCAACTACTCCGGGGCGCCGATTCCCGAAGCGGTGGGCCAAACCGCCCAGGGCACCGTGCAACCGCACCATGTGTGGGAAAAGTCCCCCGGGATCAGCGGCATGGCCTTCTATGACGGCGACCGTTTCAAGGCCTGGCAGCACAACGTGTTTATCGGTGCCCTTGCCACCAAGGAACTGATCCGCCTGCAGTTCGACGGCGACAAGGTGGTGCACGAAGAGCGCCTGATGGGTGAACTCAAGGAACGCATCCGCGATGTGCGCCAAGGCCCCGACGGTTACCTGTACGTGCTGACCGACGAGGACAAGGGCTCGCTGTACAAGGTGGGGCTGGAATAACCCGCGCGCGACTCATCACCGGTCCGCCCCGGACGAATAGGTGCGGGGCCCGACCGGCCAACTGCGTGCGGTCAATGGCTATCGGTCGCTGGATACAGGATCACCGCCGCCCGCAACTTGCTGCTGCCAAAACTGCACATTTTGTCGAAGGCTCCGTGGCTGACCGGCAAGTGCTGGCAATCCATGGGCTGACGGTGCTGGCTGTGATCCACATCCGGGTCGTGCAAGTAGACGAAGTCCTCGTCGCAATCGGTGACCATCACCCAATGGGGCGCCTTGGAGCGGGTCAGGCGGTAACTGCTGATCAGCACCAGGGGCCGCCCCCCGTCATTCAACAAGCGCTGCAGGTGCAGCGGCCCGCCGAGTACTTGCTGCACATCCGAGGCATCCAACTCGCGACAGAACTCTTCATGGACCAAACGCATGACGTCTTTTTTATGCTCGTCACGCACGCCGTTGAGCAAAAGCGGCCCGCTGCTGTTGACCTGTAACCGCACCTTGTAGCCTCTGCGCCACGCCGCCAGTGCCAGGCCCTGGGGGCTACAGCCACCGTGGCCCGAGGTCATGAACACGGTGGTCGCTTCGCGCCAGATCTGCAGCTCTTCGCGTCGCTCCAGCCGCCGTCCGGGGTGCAGGGCGCCCATGGCCATCAGCAGGCAGGCCGGGCCACACGTGAACGCCGTGGTCTGCGGGTAATAGGGCACATGGACACTGCGTTGTTCCCGGTGCTGGAGAATGCGCTTCTCTAGGCGTAGCGCCTCCGCGTGGTCCTCGTAGTAGTCGTGGATCCGCGCAAAACGCCGGTAGCCGTTGCGTTCGTAGAGGTGGATGGCCGCAGGATTGTCGCTGCGCACTTCCAGGCGCAGGTACGCACAATCATGCTCCAGGGCGCATTGCTCGATCTGTTCCAGCAAGCGCTGGCCCAGCCCCAGGCCGCGTGCTTCGACAGCGATGGCGATCGAATACAGGCGTGCCAGGCTGGTGCCTCGGTGGAACAGCACCAGGGCGTAGCCCAGTACCTGTTGTTGGCGCTGCACCAGGATCAGGCGCCCATGGGCGCGGCTGATCATCCATTGAAAGCTGCGGGGTGTCAGCCGGTCGGTGGTGAAACATTGCTGTTCCAGGGCCACCAGGGCCGGCAAGTCATCAGGTGTCGCTGTGCGAAAGACAAGGTCCATATAACCGCCGTAAAAGTTGCGTAATGAAACGGGACTTTTAAAAAACACAGTGCTTAATAGAAGAGGTCTAGTTCTTCAACGGATCAAACACTATGTCAGCGGTACAAGGTCATTGGCGCGAAGTATCAGAGCAAATTGTCTCGGAAACAATCACTACCCGCGACTATTTTTCCACGCCGGGAAGTGCCTCCAATCAGTGGTTGATTATTGTCGAGCGCAAGGAAGACTGGGCGTCTTACTTTCCTAGCGACAGCATGCTCAGTGCTCAGGAATACCTGGAGAATCCCCCGGGTAACGTTGCCGGCAAACGGGTCCAAGTGATTAACCTGTGCCGCAGCTACAAGTACCTGGGCCACGGCTATTACTGCTCGCTGCTGGCCGAAGCCCGTGGGCACAAGGTGATTCCTTCGGTGCGGACCATCAGCGAACTGACCCGCAAAGCCCTCTACGGGCTGGTACTGGATGACCTTGATAAAACCCTGGAAAGTGCGTTGAGCCATCACCTTTACAGCGACACTGAAGGTTTCACACTAACCCTGTATTTTGGCAAGACCCATATTGAACCCCTGCAAGATCTGGCTCGCCAGTTGTTCGAACTGTTTCCCTGTCCGATTTTGTTAGTTGACTTCAAACGCACTAACGGTTGGCACATCGACGGGGTGAAGTCCGGGGCCTTGCATAAGTTGCGTGAAGATCAGGAAGATCAATTCGCCCACTCTCTGGACAGTTTCAGTCGCAAGATCTGGCGCCAGCCGCGTTCCCGGCGCTTGGCCCGTTATGACCTGGCGATTCTTCATGACCCCCAGGAAAAGTTTCCGCCGTCCAACCCCAGGGCGCTGGAGGGGTTTATCCGTGTGGGGCAGCGCCTGGGCATCGATGTCGAACTGATCGAGAAAAAAGACTACTCGCGCCTGGCCGAATACGACGCCTTGCTGATCCGCGAAACCACCAGCGTCGACAACCACACCTACCGCTTTGCCAAGAAGGCCGAGAGCGAGGGCCTGGTGGTGATGGACGACTCCACCTCGATCCTGCGTTGCACCAACAAGGTCTACCTGACGGACCTGCTCAACAGCCATCAACTGGGCATGCCCGCCACCGAGATCCTCTACAAGGAACGACCGGAGGATTTTGAGCGAGTGGGTGAGCGCCTGGGTTTCCCCCTGGTGCTGAAAATCCCCGATGGCTGTTTCTCCCGCGGGGTGATCAAGGTGGAAAGCCAGGAGGCGTTGCTGCAGGCCACTGCCGAGTTGTTCGAACATTCGGTGCTGTTGCTTGCCCAGGAGTTTTTCTACACCGAGTACGACTGGCGCATCGGCGTGCTCAATCGCAAGCCGATCTTTGCCTGCCAGTACTTTATGTCCAAAGGCCATTGGCAGATCTACAACCACAAGGCCCAAGGCCAGGACATCAACGGTGAATGCCGCACGCTGGCGGTCCACGAGGCGCCGCGGGCAGTGGTGGAGCTGGCGGTGAAAACCGCCAACCTGATTGGCGACGGCCTGTACGGCGTAGACCTCAAGCAGTCCGGCGAGCAGGTGGTGGTCATCGAAGTCAATGACAACCCCAACCTCGACGCCGGCATTGAGGACGCCTACCTGCAAGACGATTTGTATGCCCTGATTCTCGAAGAGTTTGTCCGTCGCCTGGAACTCAAGCGTCGCGGGCAAGCCTGGTGAACCGCCCATGATCCAGAGCTATCAACTGCGTCATGGCGCCTTGCAACCGGCACCGCAGCAGGACGCCGAGGTGTTGTTGTTCAGCGCCCCGGACGCCGCCGAGCGCGATCTGCTGCGCAGCGATTTCAAGCTCGACGAGCACGCCCTGGCATCGGCCCTGGACCCGGACGAGGTATCGCGCATTGAGTTTCACCCGGACAACCTGTTCCTGATCTGGAAGCGGCCGGAGAATTATTCCGGCGGCGGCAGCCTGTCATTTGAAGTGGCGTCCTGCGGTTTGCTGTTCTCGCCCCAGCGCCTGTTGGTGATCGCCACCGATGACAACCAACTGCGTGGCCTCGGCGCGCGTCAGGCCCTGAATACGCCGCTGGATGTGTTGCTCGACTTGCTGCTCAACAACATTCACCACTACCTGGGGCACCTCAAGGTGATCAAGCTGGTCGCCCGGGAGTTGCAGCAGCAATTCAACGCCTCGATGGAAAATCGCCACCTGGTGCAGATGTTCAACCTCAGCGAGAGCCTGATCTATTACCTCAATGCCCTGCACAGCAACGGCGCGGTCTTGAGCCGCCTGCGCAATCATGCCGAAAAAGAGCATTTCGGCAGCGAAGCCCTGGGCCTGATCGACGACCTGATCATTGAAAACAACCAGTGCTACAAACAGGCGGAAATCTACTCCACGGTGTTTTCCGGGCTGATCGACGCCCGGGGGAACTTGATGAACAACAACATGAACAAGCTGCTGCGCAAACTGACGCTGATCAACGTGGTGTTCCTGCCGCTGAACCTGATCGCCAGCATCGGCGGCATGTCGGAGTTCAGCATGATGACGGCGGGCATCCCGTGGTGGGTGTCTTACCCGCTGTTTCTGCTGACGATGCTGGTGGGGGCAGGGGGGATGGTTCTCGGTCTGCGGCGCCTGGCCGGTGCCAGTGCCAAGGCCGGCTGAGGGTCACGGCGTCTGCAAAGTGAGCACTTCGAAGCCATCGCGGGTCACGGCAACGGTGTGCTCCCACTGGGCCGAGAGGCTGTTGTCGCGAGTGACCACGGTCCAGCCGTCCTTGAGGCCACGGGTACGCGCCGAACCCTGGTTGAGCATCGGCTCGATGGTGAAGACCATGCCTTCACGCAGTTCCAGGCCGGTGCCGGGGCGACCGAAGTGCAGAATCTGCGGTTCTTCGTGCATCTGCCGGCCGATGCCGTGGCCGCAGTACTCGCGCACCACGCTGTAGCCGTTGCTCTGCGCCAGGCTCTGGATGGCATGGCCGATATCCCCCAGGCGCGCACCGGGCCTGACCACCTTGATCCCGGCCCACATGGCCTCGAAGGTGATCTCCACCAGGCGCTGGGCCTTGGGGGCGACCGGGCCGATCAGGTACATCTTGCTGGAGTCGGCGATAAAGCCGTTCTTCTCCAGGGTGATGTCGATATTGACGATGTCGCCCTCCTTGAGGATCGCCTGGGCATCGGGCATGCCGTGGCACACCACTTCATTGATCGAGGTGTTGATGCAGTAGGGGTAGTCGTACTGGCCTTTGCTCGCCGGGCGTGCGGCCAGGTCCTGGCGGATCAAGCGTTCCACCGCGGTGTCCAGTTCCAGGGTCGATTGCCCGGCGGCGACAAAACCGTCGAGAAAGTCGAACACTTTGCCCAGCAGGCGCCCTGATTCACGCATCAGCGCCAGTTGTTCGGGAGTTTTGATCAGCGCCTGGCTCATGCGGTGTGCCCTCTGATGAGGTCGCTCTTGTTCAGCAACAGTTTGTGGATCAGGTCGTTGTAGGCCAGGTGCGGATTGAGCTCGGCCAGCAGGCCGATCTTGATCCAGAACTCGGCCTGGGCGTTGATCGAGCGATCCATGGTGGCGCTGGCCATGCGGATCTGCTCATGCAATTGGTCTGAAATCTTGACGATACCCATGGAGCGGCCCTTGGTTGGAAATATACGAATCATATATGTTTCGTATATTGATCGCCAAGAGCCTCCGTGTTGCACGCGGTCTTGACGCCTCGGGGGCGACGCGGTTAATTTCGCCCCATGACTTCCCCCGCATTCCGTTCCCAGCCAAGCATTATTACCGCCATGACTCATTGGCGGGCTTGCTGACGACTGCACCCAACCCGCCCTGGAGGCGGGTTTTTTCTCTCTGTCTCCCGGGCACCGAACACCGCCAGGAGAGACCCATGCCCACCGCCAGCCGCTGTACCTCCTCCACGCCCGAGCTCGGGTTGCTGGAGCACTACGTGAAGAAAATCCTCGCGGCGCCGGTCTATGACCTGGCCGTGCACACGCCATTGCAGGGCGCGCCGGGCCTCTCGGCGGCCCTGGGCAATCAGGTCTTGCTCAAGCGCGAGGACCTGCAGCCGACCTTTTCCTTCAAGGTGCGCGGCGCCTATAACCGATTGGTACAGCTCAGTGAAGCGCAGCGGCAACGCGGGGTGATCACGGCGTCTGCGGGCAACCACGCCCAGGGCGTAGCGCTGGCCGCCCGCGAGCTGGGCATCAAGGCAACCATCGTCATGCCCCGCAGCACGCCTGAGCTCAAGGTACAGGGCGTGCGCAGCCGGGACGCCGAAGTGCTGCTGCATGGCGAGAGCTTCCCCTTTGCCCTGGCCCATGCCCTGGCGTTGGCCCAGCACAATGGCCAGACCTTCGTTTCACCGTTTGACGACCCCGAGGTGATTGCCGGGCAGGGCACCGTGGCCATGGAAATCCTGCGCCAGCAGCCAGGGCGCCTGGACGCGATCTTCGTGCCGGTAGGCGGCGGTGGGCTGATCGCCGGTATCGCCGCCTACGTCAAATACCTACGTCCGGAGGTGCGCATCATCGGTGTCGAATCCGAACACTCCAACTGCCTGCAGCAAGCCCTGAAAGCCGGCGAGCGGGTGCTGCTGCCCGAGGTCGGGACCTTTGCCGATGGGGTCGCAGTGGCTCAGGTCGGGGCCCATTGTTTTGAGATCTGTCGCCATCACGTGGATCAGGTGCTGACGGTCAGCAACGACGACCTGTGCACGGCCATCAAGGCGATCTACGACGACACCCGCTCCATCACCGAGCCTTCGGGGGCGTTGGCGGTGGCGGGCATTCAGCAATATGTGGCCAGCACCGGCGCCCGGGGGCAAACCCTCGTGGCAATCGACTCTGGCGCTAACATCAATTTCGCTACTCTGGCCGAGGTCGCCAAACGCCTCGAGCCGAGTCTCTAGGCGCTGGCCGGTAGGCACCGGCCAATGCCTCAGGGCAGCAGGGGGCGCAGGAAGCTGCGTTCGTAGCTGAGGATGAATTTCTTCTCCACCACCGCGGCCACCAGGGCCACGCTTTGCGGGTCGCTCAAGGCTAGACGACGGTAGTTTTCGTAGTCCGCCAATGAGGGAAAGCTGAACAGGCAGTAGGCGATATTGCTGGCGCCTTCCGAAGGCAGGAAATACCCATGGTGCAGGCCGCCCAGGCGCTGGACCACTTCGATCCACTCCAGGGAGTAGGCCTCGAACGCGGCCAGTTGATAGGGATCGATCACATATTTGACGTGGCAGGTAATCATTCGGGTCTTCCGCTGAGGTGTGCGGCGCATTCTTGCCGGGGCGTGTGCGCATTGCAAACCGACGGCCTTGCGTCGGGTGTTTTGCAAGGCGAGGGGTGCGGTTTTTTGCAAGTTGCACGACGGCGCCGAGGCCAGGTCTCGATTTGCCTGGGCCAAACGCCCGTCGCCTGCGGGCACGGTTAATGCTGAGTAAACAGTGGAGCCTGCATGTCGCGGCGTCGCGCAAAGCCCTTCAAGCGTCCAGCGAGCGGACAGGCCCAGCCCGTAACGGCCATCGATCAGTCACGACAAAAAGTGCGCAGCTCAGTGCGAAAAAGAATTTAGCGGTATTGGGAAAGGGGCCTAGTCTTAGAGGTGGCCCGGTCTCCATGGAAGAAGCGAGCCGGAGTCACCCGCTTTCGAACGTGCCCGTTCTCTAACCTGAAAATCTGCACCGCGCTGTTGTCGATTTGCCTTGAACGATTGGCCGCCTCAAATAAAAGGAGAGAGTCGCCATGTTTTTATCTGCCCTGGAACTACGCAACATCATTGAAAGCAGTTTTCTACCCAAACGTTGCCAATGCACCTTGAGCCCGGATTTGTCGATGACTGTGAAAGTCTTTGGCGACCATCAAACCGACCGGCTGGACCTTATGGTCACCGGTATTGACGCGTCCCGCCTCAGCGGCAGCCGCGCCATCAATGAGCTGATTGCCGAATTGCGTTACGACCTGGCCCACAACCCCAGCCAGGACGTGCCCTTGAAACGGGCGTACTAGTCGCAGCGGGCGGTTCAGTCCCGCGCCGTCGCCCATTCGTCCCGCGTTCCCTTGGCCCGCAGAAACCCCAGGCCAAGGGCCGCTTCGACCACCACAGCCAGCAAAATGCCTGGCCCTGCGTTGCCGTTCAGCCATTCCCCCAGGCCCAGCAGGGCCAAGCCGAAACACCCCACTATAAAACCACTGCTCAATGCATTCCGGGCCACCCCGGCGGGTGCCGAGCGAGCGCTGAAGAACATCACCCCCAAGCCCAGGAACAGCACCGCACTGCGCCGTGCGACAAAGCCGGTGGAGGCATAGAAGTCCACGCTGCAGAACGCCAGTAACCAGCGTGGCGCCAGCCCCCAGGCCAGGGCGAGGGCGAAACACAGCAGGGCGGTGAAGGTCGACAGGCGCCGAAACGATACGTGCATGGCCAATCCCTATGGCAGTTCGAGACAAGCGCCAGAGCATACGCCGGGCTCTGGCACAGGCATACCGCTGGATTGTCACAGCCTTGTCAGGAAATGGCGACGCAACGGCGCCGTAGCGGCGTTGGCGTTTTTGCCGGGTCAATCCTGGGTGGAGCAAGCATCCGAAAGCTTGCTGTAGCTGATGGTTTCCAGCCGGCCGGCCGGATCGACGAAGGCCATTTGCGCCGTGACCACTTTGCATTCCTGGGTTGCCGGTTCGCTCATCGATACCACTCGGGCTACATGCAACGGCATGCCGTAGTGATAAGGCACGGGGGCTGCCGAAGGGCTTTGGGCCAGGGCCAGGGTGCTGAAGGCGAGCAGGGCGCAGGCGCTGCCGATCAGTTTGATATGCAGGTTCATGAGGGTTCTCCGGTAGGCAACGATCAACCGGGCCCATCGGGGCCCGGCCCGCCGCGGAGGTCATCAGAATATTCTGAGCGAGCGCGGTCCATCACACTCTTGGACGCAGGCATTAACCGACGATTAAGCACGGGTTGATGATGCCCACTGGACGACGAAGTGCCGGCTGGCCGGGCGCAATAGGCTCGTGTTGGCCATCGGTCAGCCGTCCGCGAAGCGATTTCAATTCTGCTGGTGACAGGCGTCGGCCAGCTTGCGATAGGAAATGTGTTGGCGATCGCCCGCCGTGTCGATGTATTCCATGTGAGCGGTGATCACCTCGCAGTGGCGGGTGTCCTGCTCGCTCATGGAAATCACCTTGTCGATCTGCAACGGCATGCCGTAGTGATAAGGCACTGGCTCCAGCGGCTGGATATCCGCCAGGGCCAGTTGGCTGAAGCCGGTGAGGGCCATGGCCCCCGTGATCATGATGTGGCGCAGTTTCATACGTACTCTCCGATACCGATTGAATCCGGCCCAGTCGCTGACGGGGCCGAGCGGCCAGCACCGTCGTCGAGACAGTGAGTGGCGCGGTCCGGGGCACTATTGGTTTTTTCGATTAACCGACGATTAATGGTTGATTCGCTGTATGAGGGGCCAGGGAACGGTCGAAATTGGCTTGGGGAAGAGGCCTGGTGGTGCGCTGAGAGCCCCGTTTTTCCGGGGCTGCGCAAGACAGAGAACTGATGTTGATTGCCTTCAATACAGCGGATTTCCCGAGGTTGGGAGCAACCCCGGGTCATGCAGCATTACAACTTCGTGGTTATTTGTGCTGTTCAGCGTAACTGCTGACGATAGGGCAAGTCCGGCCCGGTCTTGCCGCAGGTCAGCGCAGCGGCGGCCACGGCGAACTGCAGTTGGGCGTCGATCTGTTCCCGGCTCAAGCTCTGCAGGCCCTCGATGGAGTCCAGGCCCTGCTCGGTGAGCCAGGCGATCAGCGCGGCCTGGAAGGTGTCGCCCGCGCCCACGGTGTCGGCAATCGTTACCTTGCGCGCTGGCACCGACCAGCTGCCATGGGCCCGGCTGAACACCGTGGCGCCCAGGCCGCCCCGGGTCAGGAACACCAATTGGCAACGCTGCTGCAACCAGCCGCCAATCACGCTTTCGACCGCTTGCCCGGGGTAGAGCAGGCTCAGGTCCTCATCGCTGACCTTGATCAGGTCGGCATAGGCCACCAGTTCGCCGATCCGTTGCCGCCACAGGTGGATATCCGGCTGGGGGTTGAGCCGCACGTTGGGGTCGAGGCTGATCAGGCGCTGCCCGGCCTCGCGCTGGACCAGGGCCAGCAAGGTGTCGGCGATGGGTTGCACCACCAGGGAAAACGAGCCGACATGCAGCCCGCGTACCTCAGGGCCCAGGGTCGGCAGATGCTCCCGTTGCAGTTGCCGGTCGGCGCAGCCTTCGCCGCGGAAACTGTAATGGGGCGATCCGTCGGCACCCACGGCCACCATGGCCAGGGTGGTGGGCGCGCTGAAGGTCCACAGGTAGTCATTGCGCACGCCTTCGTCCTGCAACACCTGGCGCAGGCGAGCGCCGAGAAAGTCTTCGGACAGCCCGGCGAACAGGCCCGCGTCCACCCCCAGGCGCCGCAGGCCCACGGCCACGTTGAACGGCGAACCGCCGGCAATCGCCCGGTAATTAACCTTGGCCGCCTGGGGGATTGCCTCTTCACTGCTGAAAAAATCGAACAGCGCCTCACCACACACCAGATACATAGTCATTCGCTCTTCAAAGGGTTGCGACATGTTGTCGATAACGTTCATACGCCGTTTGATAGGCCGCCACATTGGCCGCGATCGGCCGGGTCAGGCTGGCCGGGTCGAGGCTGACGCAGCGTTCGCACAGGGTTTCCAGGCTCAAGGCCTGTCCGCTGTGGCGGGCCTGGCACCAGGCGGCCTGGATCGCCGCGCCGAGGGCGGCGGCCTCGCTGTGTTCGGTGCAGACCACCTCGGTGTGCATGATATCGGCGACCATCTGTCGCCACTGCGGACTTTTCGAGCCGCCGCCGATCAAGCGGATGCTGCGGCTCTGCAAACCGTTCTCCCGTAGCAGGTCCAGGCCGTAACGCAGGCCGAAGGTGGTGCCCTCGACCGCCGCCCGGCACAGGTTGGCCCGGGTCAGGTTGTCCAGGGTCAGGCCCAGCAGACTGCCGGTGGCATGGGGCAGGGCGGGCACCCGTTCGCCATTGAGGAAGGGCAGCATGCACACGCCGTCGGCGCCGATGGGGGCGGTGGCCAGCAGTTGATTGAAGGCCGCCAGGTCGAGGTCGAACAGCTCGCGCACCAGGGTCGTGACATTGGTCAGGTTCATGGTGCAGATCAGTGGCAGCCAGCCGCCGCTGGACGAGCAGAACGTCGCCACCGCGCCCTGGGGGCTGACCCGGGGTGCGGCGTCGAAGGCATAGACCGTGCCCGAGGAACCCAGGCTCATGGTGATCACCCCCGGCTGGATATTGCCGGTGCCGATGGCCCCCATCATGTTGTCGCCGCCCCCACTGGCCACCAGCGCCTGGGGGTTGAGGCCCAGCAGTTGGGCGATTTCGGGCCGCACCGTACCCACGGCCTGATCGGCTTCCAGCAACGGCGGCAGCGCGGCCACCAGGCGGCCGCTGGGGTCGATGTGTTGCAGCAGCGCCAGGTCCCACTGCCGGCTGCGCACGTTGAAATACCCACTGCCCGAGGCGTCGCCGTATTCGCTGCAGGCGCGGCCCGTGAGCCAGAAATTCAAATAGTCATGGGGAAGCAGAATGTGCGCGATACGCGCGAAGACCTCGGGGTGCTGCTCCCGGGTCCAGAGCAGTTTCGACAGGGTATAGCCTGGCGCGATCACCACCCCAAGGCGCTCCAGGGAGCCGGGCTCGCCCCCCAGGTCATCCAACAAACGCTGGTTCTGTTCGCTGGACTCGGTGTCACACCAGAGCTTGGCCGGGCGCAGCACCCGGCCTTGTTCGTCCAGAAGCACCAGGCCGTGCTGCTGCCCGGAGACGCCGATGCCGAGGATCTCCTGGCCGCTGACGCCGGCGGCTTGCAGGGCCTGGGCCGTGGCGCTGGCAAAGGCCTGCAGCCACTCTTCTGTGTCCTGTTCGCGACGGCCATTGGCGCCGCTGATCAGGCTGTGGGGCGCCGCGCCCTGGCCCAGCACCCGGCCATTGGCGGGGTCGAGGATCAGCGCCTTGGTGCCTTGAGTGCCGCAGTCGATACCAAGAAACAACCCGTGTGTACTCATGGCACCTCCTGCCCACAATGCCCGTGCCGGCCGCTCACTGGGGGCGCGCCAGCAGCCGCTCCAGGGTCCCGCTCACGCCGTGCTCGCGCAGGCTGGCGAGGCAGCGTTCGAACGCCGCGACAAATGTCGGTGATTGCACAAGGGCGGTGCCGAAAATCTCTTCCACCCCCAGCAGGCGCTGGGTCAGCAGTTGATCGTCGGCCACCAGCGCCTGGCAGAACTCGGCCCGTGGGTCAGGGATGCTGTAGTGCTGGCCTTGTTCGTCCACGCCCTTGAGGTACAGGGCCCAGGCCGCCACGACGAGAGCTGCGCGCTCGGTGTCGCGGCCGTCGGCAATCAGGCGGTTGAGGGTCGGCACGGTGAACTTGGGAAACTTCGACGAACCGTCGGAACAGACCCGCTCCAACTGGTCGGCAATCGCCTGGTTGGAAAAACGCTGGACCAGGGTGTTCTTGTAGTCCGTCAGGTCAATGCCCGGCACCGGCGCCAGTTGCGGGGTCACGTCGAGGTCCATGTAGGCGCGCATATAGGCGACAAACAGCGGGTCGTTCATGGTCTCGTGGACAAACCGGTAGCCCTTGAGAAACCCCAGGTAGGTCAGGGCCAGGTGGCTGCCGTTGAGCAGTTTGATCTTCATCTCTTCATAGGGCGTGACGTCATCGGTGAACTGCACGCCGACTCGCTCCCAGGCCGGGCGACCGCTGACGAATTTGTCCTCCAGTACCCATTGCACAAAGGGTTCGCAGACCACCGGCCAGGCGTCGTCGATGCCGTGCTGGTCGTGCAGTTGCAGGCGATGGGCGCCACTGGTCATAGGGGTGATGCGGTCGACCATGGCATTGGGAAAGCTCACATGGGCGGCGATCCAATCGTGCAGGTCGGCGTCGCGCCGGGCAGCGAAAGCCAGCAGCGCCTTGCGGGTCACCGCGCCGTTGTGCGGCAGGTTATCGCAGGACATCAGGGTAAAGGCCGGGGTCCCGGCGGCCCGGCGCTTGGCCAGGGCCGCGCAGAGAAAGCCGAATACCGTCTGCGGCTGGTTGGGGTGGGCCAGGTCATGCTGGATCTGCGGCAGGTGGGCCATGAACTCGCCCGTGCTGTCGTCGATGCAGTAGCCACCCTCGGTGATGGTCAGGGAGACGATGCGGATCTGCGGGCTGGCCAGCTTGTCGATCAGCGCCTGGGCGCCGTCGGCCGCCAGCAGCATGTCGCGGATGGCGCCGATCACCCGAACCTCGGTGTCATCGCCGTCGCCCAGTTCAAACAGGGTGAACAGGTGGTCCTGGCCGGCCAGGTCGTCCCGGGCGCGGCGGTCCTCGGCGCGCAGGCCGATGCCGCAGATGCTCCAGTCCAGGCCTTCGCCGGTGTTCATCAGCGCGTCGGTGTAATAGGCCTGGTGCGCCCGGTGGAACCCGCCGACGCCGATGTGGGCGATGCCTTGTCGGGTATCGGCCAGGGCGTAGGCGGGCACTTTGACTTCAGGGGCCAGGTGGCTGAGGGTGCGTTGGTTCAATTTCATCGTCAGGGCTCTCGACAATCAGGCGGCGGCGCGCAGGGGCCGAGCCACCGCCACGCCGTCGGCATCGAATAAATGGCAGTGGGCGGCGTCCAGGTGCAGGTTCAACTGTTCGCCGTAGCGGCTGGCCAGATCACCGCGGATCCGCAGGGTCAGGGCCTCGCCGGAGGCGGTGCGCACGTGGCAGAAGGTGTCGCTGCCCAGGCGCTCGCTGACGTCCGCGGTGACCGCCAGGGTGCATTGCCCGGGCGTGGCCAGTTCCAGGTGTTCGGGGCGGATGCCCAGGGTCACTGGGCTGCCGACACTCAGGCTGGCGCCGCTTTGTTCCAGGCGGATACGGGTGCCGGCATCCAGCTCCACTTCGCAGCCCTGGCTGTCCACCCGGCTGACCTTGCCGCTGAGGAAGCCCATTTTCGGCGTACCGAGAAAGCCTGCGACAAACAGGTTGGCCGGGCGGTGGTAAAGCTCCAGCGGCGAGCCCACTTGCTCCACCCGGCCGCCGTTGAGCACCACCACCTTGTCCGCCAGGGTCATGGCCTCCACCTGATCGTGGGTCACGTAGATCATGGTGGCCTGCAGCTCCTTGTGCAGGCGTGCCAGCTCCAGGCGCATCTGCACCCGCAAGGCGGCGTCGAGGTTGGACAGCGGTTCGTCGAAGAGGAAGATTTTCGGGTTGCGCACAATGGCCCGGCCGATGGCCACGCGCTGGCGCTGGCCGCCGGACAATTGCTTGGGCTTGCGCTCCAGCATGGGCCCCAGCTCGAGGATCCGTGCCGCCTCGTTGACCTTCTTCTCCACCTCGGCCTTGACCACGCCGGCCAGGTCCAGGGCAAAGGACATGTTCTTGCGCACACTCATATGCGGGTACAGGGCGTAGGTCTGGAACACCATCGCCAGGTCGCGCTTGGCCGGGCTGACTTCGGTGATGTCGCGGCCGTCCAGCTCGATGGTGCCACCGCTGACTTCTTCCAGCCCGGCAATCAGCCGCAGCAGGGTCGACTTGCCGCAGCCCGAAGGGCCGACGAACACCACGAACTCTTTGTCATTCACCTCAAGGTCGATGCCCTTGATGATGGAAAAACCCTCGAAGCCTTTTTGCAGATTCTTGATTTTCAGGTTGGCCATGATGAGCCTCCACTTGTCTTATTCAGGTTTAACCCGGCGGGTTCACTTCACCGCGCCAAACGACAGCCCGCGCACCAGCTGTTTCTGGCTGATCCAGCCAAAAATCAGGATCGGCGCGCAGGCCAGGGTCGAGACCGCCGACAACTTGGCCCAGAACAGCCCCTCGGGGCTGGAGTAGGACGCCACCAGGGCGGTCAACGGCGCGGCATTGGCCGACGTCAGGTTCAGCGACCAGAAGGCCTCGTTCCAGCACAGGATCAGCGACAGCAGCACGGTGGAGGCCAGCCCGCCCTTGGCGATCGGCAGCAGCACCCGAACCATTTCCTGCCACAGGGTGGCGCCGTCCAGGCGCGCGGCCTCGAGGATGTCCCGGGGGATGTCCTTGAAGTAGGTGTAAATCATCCACACCACGATGGGCAGGTTGATCAGGGTGTAAATCACGATCAGCGCCAGGCGCGTGTCCAGCAGGCCGAAGCTCTTGGCCAGCAGGTAGATGGGCATCAGTACCCCCACCGGCGGCAGCATCTTGGTGGAGAGCATCCACAGCAGGGTGCGCTTGGTGTTGCGGGTTTCATAAAAGGCCATGGAGTAGGCCGCCGGCACCGCAATCAGCAGGCTCAGGGCGGTGGCGCTGAACGAGATCACCACCGAGTTCCAGGCAAAGCTGGTGTAGTTACTGCGCTCGTTGATGTGCAGGTAGTTCTCCAGGGTCGGGCTGAAGATGAACTGCGGCGGTGTGGCGAAGGCGTCGATTTCGCTCTTGAAGCTGGTCAGCACCATCCAGAAGATCGGGAAGAAAATCAGGATCGCGATGGCCCAGGCCAGGGTGCCCAGCAGCAGGCTCTGCAGGCGTCGGGATTGTTGAAGCGTCATGGGGCGCACCTCAAGGCTGGTCAGTCAGGTTTTTGCCGATCATCCGCACCAGGATGATTGCCGCGATGTTGGCGATCACCACGGCGATCAACCCGCCGGCCGAAGCCATGCCGACGTCGAACTGCACCAGCGCCTGGTTGTAGATCAGGTAGGCGAGGTTGGTCGAGGCGTAGCCGGGGCCGCCGTTGGTGGTGGTGAAAATCTCGGCGAACACCGACAGCAGGAAGATGGTTTCAATCATCACCACCACGGCGATGGGGCGGGCCAGGTGGGGCAGGGTCAGGTGCCAGAAGATCGCTATGGGCCCGGCACCGTCCAGGCGCGCGGCTTCCTTCTGTTCCTGGTCCAGGGACTGCATGGCGGTCATCAGGATCAGGATCGCGAAGGGCAGCCATTGCCAGGACACAATGATGATGATCGACAGCAGCGGGTAATGTGCCAGCCAGTCCACCGGCTCGGCGCCAAAGAGCTTCCACACGGCGGCGAGAATCCCCGACACCGGATGGAAAATCAGGTTCTTCCAGATCAGCGCGCCCACCGTGGGCATGATGAAAAACGGCGAGATCAGCAGCACCCGCACGATGCCCCGACCGAGGAATTCGCTGGCCTCCAGCAAGGCACTGATCAGCACCCCGAACACCACGCTGATCAGCAGCACGCTGCCCACCAGCAACAGGGTGTTGGTGGCGCCGGGGAGGAACCCGGAGTCGGTGAGGAAGTAACTGAAGTTCTCCAGGCCGACGAATTCATTTTCACCGGGGTAGAGCAGGTTGTAGCGGATCAGCGAGAAGTACAGGGTCATGCCCAGGGGCACGATCATCCACAGCAGCAACAGGGCCACCGAGGGGCTGACCAGGAACCAGCCGGGGTTGGCCAGGCGACTTTTACGCGCCTTCTCCGGGGCAGTTGTTTGCACATGGGCAGTGGAAGTATTCATGGTGATCAGGACCATTCAGAGACAAGTTCGAGCGCGACAAGCCCACCCGTTAGGGCCGGTTGGCCGGCGATAAGCCCCGGGGTTTCAATGCAAGGTTTGGGGACCGATCGCCGGCAAGCCAGCGCCTGCAACAGCAGGGTTACTTGGGGTAGCCCGCGCGCTTCATTTCACGCTCGGTGGTGGTCTGGGCGGCGGTCAGGGCCTGGTCCACCGTCTGCTGGCCGGTCAAGGCGCCGGAGAAGAACTTGCCCACCTGGGTGCCGATGGCCTGGAACTCGGGAATGGTCACCAACTGGATACCGATGTAAGGCACCGGCTTGAGGGTGGGTTGGGTCGGGTCTGCGACTTTCAGTGATTCCAGGGTCACCTTGGCGAAGGGCGCGGCCTTCATGTACTCATCGCTGTAGGTGGATGTGCGGGTGCCGGGCGGCACGTTGGCGATACCGTCGGTCTTGGCCACCAACTGGCTGTATTCCTTGGAGGTTGCCCAACTGGTGAAGACCTTGGCCGCGTCTTTGGCCTTGGAGCTGGTGGGGATGGCCAGGCTCCAGGAGTACAACCACGAGGTGCCTTTGTCGGTCTTCTCGTGGGGGGCGAAGGTGAAGCCCACGTGGTCGGCGACCTTGCTCTGGGTCTTGTCGGTGACGAACGAGCCGGCCACGCTGGCATCGACCCAGATCGCGCACTTGCCGCTGTTGAACAGCGCTAGGTTTTCGTTGAAACCGTTGCTGGAGGCACCCGGCGGGCCGGATTTCTTCATGTTGTCGACGTAGAAGGTCAGCGCTTCTTTCCACTCGGGGCCGTTGAATTCCGGCTGCCACTTCTCATCGAACCAGCGCGCACCGTAGCCGTTGGCCAAGGTGGTGATCAGCGCCATGTTCTCGCCCCAGCCGGCCTTGCCGCGCAGGCACAGGCCGTATTGCTCTTTGCTCTTGTCGGTGAGTTTTTCCGCGAATTCGCCAATCTGGCTCCAGGTCGGGTGCTCGGGCATGCTCAGCCCGGCGTTCTTGAACAGGTCGCTGCGGTAATAGGTGATGGAGCTTTCAGCGTAGAACGGCAGGGCATACAGCGAGCCCTTCACAGACAGCCCGTCACGCACCGAGGGAAACACATCCTCCAGGTCGTAGGACGCCGGCAAGTCCTTCATCGGTTCCAGCCAGCCCTTGGCGCCCCAGAGTGCGGCTTCGTACATGCCGATGGTGAGCACGTCGAACTGCCCGCCCTGGGTGGCGATGTCGGTGGTCAGGCGTTGGCGCAGGACGTTTTCTTCCAGTACCACCCAATTCAGCTTGATGTCCGGGTGCTCGGCCTCGAAGGTCTTCGAGAGCTTTTGCATGCGGATCATGTCGCTGTTGTTGACGGTGGCGATGGTCAGGGTTTGCGCGCCGAGGCTGACGCCGCTGAAGGTGATGCAGGTGGTGACGAGCAGGGCTTTTACGCTGGGTTTCATCGTGCACTCCTCTTCCGGGCCCAGGGGGCGACAGAAGGACGGTTATTGTTTTTGTGTCTTCCGGAGGTAGGAAGAATGTGCGCTGATTACAGACCTCAAAACGCGGTCTGACAAATCATCCGTGACACTTGATCCGATACTTTTTTGCACTCATGGCGCCGCGGCCCATTCCGAAGATTGTCTGTCTGAAGCGGCTTGGCCAGAGAAAACCCGGGCGTGGGGGCGAAAAATCCGTATTGGTTTAGGTCCGATTCCTTGAGCCAATAGGACAGGGGAAAAAGCCCACTGGATTTTTCCCCGGCACTGCCTAAGATGGCCCACCAGACCACTGATGCGCAGGACGTACTGAACCTCGATGTCGGAAAAAGACACCATCTCCATGCACCTGGTGCGCGAAGCACTGCTGCAAAGCTGTGCCCCGGGCGCGGCCAGCGATGAAGTGCTGCACAAGGTCGGGATCGACCCGGCCTGGCTGCAGCAGGGCGACGTGCGGGTGCCGGCCACGGCCTATGCGCGGCTCTGGCGGCTGCTGGCTCGGCGCCTGGACGACGAGTTTTTCGGCATGGACCCGCGCCGCCTGAAGTCCGGCAGCCTGGCGTTTCTGTGTCGTTCGTCCATGGCCCAACCGGACGTGGCGTCAGCCCTGGAGTCGGGGTTGGGGTTTCTCTCGCTGATGTTCGAGCGCCTGCCGGCACAGCTGGTGCGCCAGCAGAGCCTGGCGGAAATTGTCTTGCTGGAAGAACACCCCGAGCCCTGCCGGGCGTTTACCTACTTCACCTACTGGATGATCGTCCACGGCGTGGCCTGTTGGCTGGCGGGGCGGCGCATTCCGATCCTGGCCATCGAGCTGCGCGGGCCCCAGCCGGACTTCTGCGACGATTACCGGGTGATGTTTTCCGAGAACCTGCGCTTTGACCGGCCGCGCACCCGGATGATCATCGCCGCCGATTGCCTGGACGTGCCGGTCAAGCGAGCCCGGAGGAGCTCAAGCGTTTCCTGGCCCAGGCACCGGCCAATATCCTAGTCAAATACCGCGACCCGGAGAGCCTGGCCAGCCGCATCAAACACGACCTGCGCCAATTGCCGGCCGAGCACTGGCCGGAATCCGAGAGCCTGGCCCAGCGCCTGTGCATGTCGGCTTCGACCCTGCGCCGGCGCCTGGCGGAGGAGGGCCAGAGCTACCAGGGCCTCAAGGACAGCGTGCGCAAGGAGCTGGCGATCGTCTGGCTGGCGGAACCGCACATCAGTTTTGCCGAGATCGCCACGCGCCTGGGGTTTGCCGATACCAGCTCGTTCTACAAGGCCTTTCGCAAGTGGTCGGGGTCCAACCCCGGGCATTACCGCAGCCTGATCCTCAACGACCCCGAGTAAGGCCGATGCCCATCGCCGGCCAGCCGGCGGCCATATGCGGGCAGGGCGAGCCACGGCGTGACCATGGCCAAACCGGTCACGCAACTTGAAAACTTTGACCATTGCCGCGCCAGGCGTCTAGCGCCAGTATTTCCCCGGTTTCATGAGGTTCCCATCCTAATAAGAACAGTGAGGGATTCTGGCGATGCGCGACTATCTGTCTGCTACCACCCAGTTCGATTTTCAACACACCGTCGACGCTGCCCTGAGTGGCAACCTGTCGGCGCTCAATGCCTGTGTCGAATGCTGTGACCGTCATGCCTTGCCAGGGCGCATCGCGCTGTTCTGGGAAGGCCGCGACGGCAGCAGCGCCACCTACACCTTCAGCGAACTCCAGGACAAGGCCGCGCGCTTTGCCAACTTCCTGCTGGCCCAAGGGGTGCAAAAGGGCGACAAGGTTGCCGGCCTGTTGCCACGCAACGTCGAACTGTTGATCACCGTGCTCGCCACCTGGCGCATCGGTGCGGTCTACCAGCCGCTGTTTACCGCTTTCGGCCCCAAGGCCATCGAGCACCGCCTGGGCAGCTCCGGGGCCAAGGTGGTGGTCAGCGACGCGGTCAACCGGCCGAAACTCAATGAAGTGGCCGACTGCCCGATCATCGTCACCGTCGGTGGCGCCAAGGGCCAGGGCATCGTCCGTGGCGACTTCAGCTTCTGGGCCGAACTGGCCAACCATTCCAACGACTGTGAACCGGTGCTGCTCAGCGGCGAAGACCCGTTCCTGTTGATGTTCACCTCGGGCACCACCGGCCCATCGAAAGCCCTGGCAGTGCCCCTCAAGGCAGTGGTGGCCTTCCAGAGTTACACCCGTGACGCCGTGGACCTGCGCCCCGAAGACGCGTTCTGGAACGTCGCGGACCCGGGCTGGGCCTACGGCATCTACTTCGGCGTCACCGGGCCCCTGGGCCTGGGCCACCCGATCACCTTCTACGATGGCCCTTTCACCCTGGAAAGCACCTGCCGGGTGATCAACAAGTACGGGATCAGCAACCTCACCGGTTCGCCCACCGCTTACCGTTTGCTGATCGCCGGTGGCGATGAATTCGCCCGCTCGATCAAGGGCAAGCTGCGCATTGTCAGCAGCGCCGGCGAGCCGCTGAACCCGGAAGTGATCCGCTGGTTCGCCGACAACCTCGGCGTGGTCATTCACGACCATTACGGCCAGACCGAACTGGGCATGGTGCTGTGCAACCACCACGGCCTGGAGCATCCGGTGCACGTGGGCAGCGCCGGCTTTGCCTCGCCGGGCCATCGCATCGTGGTGCTGGATGAGCAGTACCAGGAACTGCCGGCCGGGCAGCCGGGGATCCTCGCCATCGACCGCAAGCAGTCGCCGATGTGCTGGTTCAATGGCTACGAGGGCGCACCGACCAAAGCCTTCGTCGGTGACTACTACCTCAGCGGCGACACCGTGGAATTGAACCCTGACGGCAGCATCAGCTTTGTCGGCCGCAGCGACGACGTGATCACCACCTCCGGCTACCGTGTGGGCCCGTTCGACGTCGAAAGTGCGCTGATCGAACACCCCGCGGTGATCGAGACGGCAGTGATCGGCAAGCCCGACCCGGAGCGTACCGAACTGGTGAAAGCCTTTGTCGTGCTCAGCGCTCAGTACCGTGCCTCGCCGGAACTGGCCGAAGAGCTGCGCCAGCACGTGCGCAAGCGCTTGGCGGCGCACTCGTACCCCCGTGAAATCGAATTTGTCAGTGAATTGCCGAAAACCCCTAGCGGCAAATTGCAGCGCTTTATCTTGCGCAACCAGGAAATCGCCAAGGCTCAAGAGGCCGCGGCGCACAAGGCTTCAGCTTGAATCCAAGGAATCCGTGATGCAGATCGAAAACAAGGTATTTATCGTCAGTGGCGGTGCGTCGGGCCTGGGCGCCGCCAGCGCTGAAATGCTCGTGGCGGCCGGCGCCAAGGTGATGCTGGTGGACCTCAATGCCGAGGCCGTGGCGGCCAAGGCGCAACAGTTGGGTTGCCAGAGTGTGGTGGCTGATATCAGCCAGGAAGCGGCGGCCGAAGCGGCGGTGCAGGCGACGCTCACGGCTTTTGGCGGCCTGCACGGGCTGGTCAACTGCGCGGGCATCGTGCGCGGCGAGAAAATCCTCGGCAAGCAGGGCCCCCACGGCCTGGCCAGCTTCAGCCAGGTGATCAACGTCAACCTGATCGGCAGCTTCAACCTGCTGCGCCTGGCCGCCGCGGCCATTGCCGAGGGCCAGGCCGATGCCGGTGGCGAGCGCGGGGTGATCATCAATACCGCCTCGGCTGCCGCCTTCGACGGGCAGATCGGTCAGGCGGCCTATGCGGCCTCCAAAGGTGCCATCGCCAGCCTGACCTTGCCCGCCGCCCGGGAACTGGCGCGCTTCGGCATCCGCGTGATGACCATCGCCCCGGGCATTTTCGAAACCCCGATGATGGCCGGCATGACCGATGACGTTCGCGCCGGTCTGGCCGCTGGCGTGCCGTTCCCGCCGCGCCTGGGCAAACCTGCCGAGTACGCGTCGCTGGTGCGGCATATCATCGAAAACAGCATGCTCAACGGCGAGGTGATCCGTCTCGACGGCGCCTTGCGCATGGCCGCCAAGTAAGGAGGATTCATCATGTCCATTGCCCACGATCCGATTGTTATCGTCAGCGCCGTCCGCACCCCCATGGGCGGTTTCCAGGGGGACCTGAAAAGCCTAAGCGCCCCGCAATTGGGGGCCGAAGCCATTCGCGCCGCCGTGCAGCGTGCCGGGATCAGTGCTGACGGCGTGCAAGAAGTGCTGTTTGGCTGCGTGCTGTCCGCCGGCCTCGGCCAGGCCCCGGCCCGTCAGGCGGCCCTGGGCGCCGGGCTGGACAAAGGCACCCGCTGCACCACCCTGAACAAAATGTGCGGCTCGGGGATGGAAGCCACCATCCTGGCCCACGACATGCTTCTGGCCGGCAGCGCCGAGGTGGTGGTGGCCGGCGGCATGGAAAGCATGTCCAACGCCCCGTACCTGCTGGACCGCGCCCGCAGCGGCTACCGCATGGGCCATGGCCGGGTGCTGGACCACATGTTCCTCGACGGCCTGGAAGACGCCTACGACAAGGGCCGCCTGATGGGCACCTTTGCCGAGGATTGCGCCGAAGCCCATGGCTTTACCCGGGACGCCCAGGATGCCTTTGCCGTGGCCTCCCTGACCCGCGCCCAACAGGCGATCAAGGACGGTCTGTTCAAGGACGAGATCGTCCCGCTGCAGGTGACGGTCGGCAAGGAATCCCGGCTGATCAGCGACGATGAGCAGCCGCCCAAGGCCAAGCTGGACAAGATCGCCAGCCTCAAGCCGGCGTTCCGCGAAGGCGGCACGGTGACGGCGGCCAACTCCAGTTCCATTTCCGATGGCGCCGCAGCCTTGGTGCTGATGCGCCGCAGTGAAGCGCAAAAGCGCGGCCTCAAGCCCTTGGCGGTGATCCACGGTCACGCGGCGTTCGCCGATACCCCAGGGCTGTTCCCGGTGGCCCCGGTGGGCGCCGTACAAAAATTGCTGAGTAAAACCGGTTGGTCCCTGGACGAAGTGGACCTGTTTGAAATCAACGAAGCCTTTGCCGTGGTCAGCCTGGTGAGCATGAGCAAGCTGGAAATCCCCCACGCCAAGGTTAACGTTCACGGCGGTGCCTGCGCCTTGGGCCACCCGATTGGCGCGTCCGGCGCACGAATTCTGGTGACCTTGCTCTCGGCCTTGCGCCAACGCGGCGAAAAACGCGGCATCGCTGCCATCTGCATCGGTGGCGGCGAAGCCACTGCCGTGGCTGTTGAATGCCTGTACTGAGGAGTTGCCATGCTGCCCAATGACGAACAATTGCAGATCAGCGACGCCGCCCGGCAGTTTGCCCAGGAGCGGTTGAAGCCCTTTGCCGCCGAGTGGGACCGGGAACACCGGTTTCCCAAGGAAGCCATCGCCGAGATGGCCGAAATGGGCTTCTTCGGCATGTTGGTGCCGGAGCAGTGGGGCGGTTGCGACACCGGTTACCTGGCCTATGCCATGGCTCTGGAGGAAGTGGCAGCGGGTGACGGGGCCTGCTCCACCATCATGAGCGTGCACAACTCGGTGGGTTGTGTGCCGATCCTCACGTTCGGCAACGACGCGCAGAAAGAACGCTTTCTCACGCCCCTGGCCAGCGGCGCCATGCTCGGCGCCTTTGCCCTCACCGAACCCCAGGCCGGCTCCGACGCCAGCAGCCTGAGCACCCGGGCCCGTCGGGACGGCGATCACTACGTGCTCAATGGCTGCAAGCAGTTCATCACCTCCGGGCAGAACGCCGGGGTGGTGATTGTGTTCGCGGTGACCGACCCGAGTGCCGGCAAGCGCGGCATCAGCGCCTTTATCGTGCCCACCGACTCACCGGGCTACAGCGTGGCCCGGGTCGAGGACAAGCTCGGCCAGCATGCGTCCGACACCTGCCAGATCCTTTTTCAAGACCTGCGGGTGCCGGTCGCCAATCGTCTGGGCGAGGAGGGCGAAGGCTACAAGATCGCCCTGGCCAACCTTGAAGGCGGCCGCGTCGGTATCGCCTCGCAGTCGGTGGGCATGGCCCGTGCGGCGTTCGAGGCGGCCCGGGATTACGCCCGGGAGCGGCAAAGCTTCGGCAAACCGATCATCGAACACCAGGCCGTGGCGTTCCGTCTGGCCGACATGGCCACCCAGATCGCCGTGGCCCGGCAGATGGTGCACTATGCGGCGGCGCTGCGTGACAGCGGCAAGCCGGCACTGGTGGAAGCTTCCATGGCCAAGCTGTTCGCTTCGGAAATGGCCGAGAAAGTCTGTTCCGCAGCATTGCAAACCCTGGGTGGTTACGGTTACCTGAGCGACTTTCCCGTGGAGCGCATCTATCGCGATGTGCGGGTTTGCCAGATCTACGAAGGCACCAGCGACATTCAACGGCTGGTCATTTCGCGCAATCTTTGAGAAGGAGCTGCTACATGAGTTACGAAACCATCGTGCTGGAGATCAAGGACCGAGTCGGCCTGATCACCCTCAATCGCCCTCAGGCCTTGAACGCCCTCAACGCGCAGATCGTCAGCGAGTTGAACCAGGCCCTGGACCGCCTGGAAGCCGACCCGAAAATCGGCTGCATCGTCCTCACCGGTTCGAAAAAAGCCTTTGCCGCCGGCGCCGACATCAAGGAAATGGCCGAGCTGACCTACCCGCAGATCTACCTCGACGACCTGTTCAGCGACAGCGACCGTGTGGCCAACCGCCGCAAGCCGATCATTGCTGCGGTCAACGGTTTTGCCCTGGGTGGCGGCTGCGAACTGGCGCTGATGTGCGACTTCATCCTGGCCGGTGACAACGCCAAGTTCGGCCAGCCGGAAATCAACCTCGGCGTGCTGCCGGGCATGGGCGGCACCCAACGGCTGACCCGCGCCGTGGGCAAGGCCAAAGCCATGGAAATGTGCCTGACCGGGCGTTTTATCGATGCCGTGGAAGCGGAACGTTGCGGCATCGTCGCACGCATCGTGCCGGCCGATGAGCTGCTGGACGAAGCCCTGAAGGTCGCCACCCTGATCGCCGGCAAGTCGATCCCGGTGAGCATGATGATCAAGGAAAGCGTGAACCGCGCCTTTGAAGTCAGCCTGTCGGAAGGTGTGCGCTTCGAGCGCCGGGTATTCCACGCCGCCTTCGCCACCCACGACCAGAAAGAAGGCATGGCCGCTTTTATCGCCAAACGCGACGCCCACTTCAAAGACCAATAAACCCATGCCCACGGTAGGCGCTGGCGTGCCAGCGATCGCCATTTCAAGGGCGCCGTCCAGCCTGTTCCTGCAGAGACAAAAAATCGCAGCGTGAGCTGCGATTTTTTTTGCCTGGGCTGCACCTATGGCCGCACGGAGCCCTGTAGTCTGGGCACCTTTTATGGCTGATCTGTAACGGCAACTGACTGCCGTCGTGTCGAAGACCCGAGTCAAAGGGAGTGGACTGTTCTGATGCACCGCATACTGTTGTTTATTGGCTGCTTGCCGCTACTCAGCCACTGGGTTCAGGCCGCTGAGCCGCCCCTGAATTCGGGTCGTTGCTTTGCCAGTGCCGCCACGCCCGTGACGGCCTATACCTCAGCCAGGAAGGCGTCCGCCATGACCGTTGACCCTCGCTACCGAGCACCCACTGCTTCGCCTCGATTGGAAACCCTGGATGTGCTCAGTATCGGCCTGAGCCTGGATGTCTTTCGGCAGGGGCAGGTTTGGCAGGCGTTGCAGGAACAGAGTGGCAAGCAGGCACAAGCCCGGCAGGTAGGCAGCATCCTGCCCATGGACCCGCAGAAATACCCTCAGACCGCTGATGACAAGGACATGGCCTATGAAAAACGCCAAGCAGACGCATTGGAGTTGGGGTTAAGGGACTTTCTGGAGAAGTGGCCGATTCCCACGATAACGGTGGTTCGAGGGTGGGACCCTCAAGCCCCGAACCTGCGCTTTGCGCCTGAAAGAACGCGAAACAGTTTGTCTGTCATGGTCAATCACCTGCGACCAACTGCCGGGCTCCATTGGCATCGTATTCGTAATCTTCAGGACGGCATCCTGTGCACCGACACCCCGGAAGGGTTGATAGAAAACCTGTTCCAGCTGTTCGAACGTTACCCTGACCTGCCGGCTGTTTTGGTGTACGTCAAAGAAGGCTTCAGCATGTCGTACGCACTCTCCGCCAGAGGGGCTCCTCTGATCGGGGGGCCAGGGCCGCGTAAACCAGGCGAACTCACCGACTCGATGGTCGCGCTGGTCGTAGGCCGTCCCGAGCGTGTCGAGTGGCTGCGCTATTACGCCCCCTTCACCCAGGTCAACAAGAACAAAAT
The DNA here is from genome assembly GCF_023241665.1 of Pseudomonas morbosilactucae. NCBI lineage: Bacteria > Pseudomonadati > Pseudomonadota > Gammaproteobacteria > Pseudomonadales > Pseudomonadaceae > Pseudomonas > Pseudomonas morbosilactucae. The sequence continues at coordinate 105,352 of NZ_JALQCX010000010.1, forward strand.
CGATCCCGAATTCACCGGTTGGGGCTGGCGCAAACCTGCTGTCGAGTTTCAGCCGTCGGAGTTCATCCCGCAGCCCTGGACCGAGCGCGCCTTTGAGCAATGGGACGCCTTGCCGGTACTGGCCAGGATTCATCGCCCGGTCACGGTTTCCCTGCTGCGACCCGACAACGGCGAGCGCCTGAAACACGAAGCCGTGACCGCACAACTGGCCGCTGGTTGGAAAAAAGCCACTGAAGCCGTTGCGCCGGCACCGGCCCGGGTGTTTTACGACGGCGGCCCGAACAGCACGCCACTGGCCGAGTTGGTTCCCGCTCTCGGCGTCGCCCATGTCTCCCTGGACCTGCTCAATTCCGGCCAGAGCTACGACCTCAGCCAACGCCTGGGCGATACCGGCGCCGCTTCACCGTTCGTGGGCATTGCGCTGGCCACCATGGCCAGCTACCAGAATGCCGACACCAGTGTGGTGATGCCCCTGCGTCGCAAGAGCCAAGCGACGATCATCAGCGTGACCTCGCCAACCCCGGGTAAAAAGCCCGTGGGCAGTCAGCACTTTGCGGTGAAGTTACAGCCATAAATCGCCGCTCCCTGCCAAACGGGGCTGTGTAGGAGCTGGCTTGCCAGCGATGGCGTCCCTAAGTGCGACACCAGGCTCAGAGGCTTCATCGCCGGCAAGCCGGCTCCTACGGGTAGCTGTACGCAAATAAAGCGATCTTCATCACAGCTGATAATGCTTCAACTCGCGGGCAATCAGCAGGCGCTGAATTTCGCTCGACCCTTCATAGATCTGGGTAATCCGTGCGTCGCGGTAGTAACGCTCCACCGGATAGTCTTCCAGGTAGCCATACCCCCCATGGATCTGCATCGCCGAGGAGCAGACCTTCTCGGCCATTTCCGAGGCGAACAGCTTGGCCTGGGAGGCTTCCGACAGGCACGGCTTGCCAGCGCTGCGCAGGCGTGCGGCGTGGAGGATCAGCAAGCGCGCGGCGTTGAGCCGGGTGTGCATATCCGCCAGCAGGTTGGCAATGCTCTGGTGCTCGATGATTGGCTTGTCGAACTGCACTCGCTCGCGAGAGTAGGCCAGGGCCGCTTCAAAGGCCGCGCGGGCGATGCCCAGGGCCTGGGCGGCGATGCCGATGCGCCCGCCTTCCAGGTTGGACAGGGCAATGGCCAGGCCCTTGCCGCGCTCACCCAACAGGTTGGCCTCGGGAATGCTGCACTGGTTGAGGGTCACGGCGCAGGTGTCGGAGGCGCGAATGCCCATCTTGTGTTCAGTACGGTCGACGATAAACCCGGGCGTGTCGGTGGGCACCAGGAACGCCGACAGGCCTTTCTTGCCCAGCTCCGGGTCGGTCACGGCGAATACGATGGCCAGCTTGGCGCGCTTGCCGTTGCTTACAAACTGTTTGGCGCCGTTTAGCACCCACTGGCCGTCCCGCAACTCGGCGCGGGTGCGTAGGTTGTGGGCTTCGGAGCCCGCCTGGGGTTCGGTCAGGCAGAAGCAGCCGATGGCGGCGCCGCTGGCCAATTGCGGCAGCCATTCCTGCTTTTGCGCCTCGGTGCCGTAGTTGAGGATCGGCCCGCAGCCCACGGAGTTGTGGATGCTCATCAAGGCCCCGGTGGCACCGTCACCGGCGGAGATTTCCTCCACCGCCAGGGCGTAGGCGACGTAATCCATGTAGGTGCCGCCCCATTCCTCGGGCACCACCATGCCCAGCAGGCCCAATTCACCCATCTTTGCCACCAGGCCATCGTCGATCCAGCCGGCTTTTTCCCAGGCCTGGGCGTGGGGGGCGATTTCGCCCCGGGCAAAATCCCGGGCCATGTCGCGGATCATTACTTGTTCTTCGGTCAATTCGATATCGTGCATGGCTCAGCTCCCGCTGTGGTCGAAGCCGCTGAAGAAACTCGCCACGTGCCCGGCATCCAGGGCCGGCAACGTGGGCGGATTCCAGCGCGGGGTCTTGTCTTTGTCGATGATCAGGGCGCGCACGCCCTCCATCAGGTCGCCGCGCTCGAACCATTGGCGGTCCAGGTGCAGCTCCAGGGCGAAGCATTGTTCCAGGCTCAACTGGCGGCCGCGCCGCAGCATTTCCAGGGTCACGGCCATGGCCAGGGGCGAGCGGGTCTGCAGCAGGTCGGCGGTGCCGATGGCCCACTCACGGCTGTCGCCCAGGCTCACGGCACGCAATTGCTCAACGATGCTTGGCACATCGGGCAGCGCGAAGAAGTGATCGATGGCCGGGCGCAGCTCGGCAAGGGGCGCGTCGGGCAGGTGTTGCACTCCCAGCTTGGCCAAGACGCCCTGCAGATCCTTGAGGGGCGCATCGCCCCATTTCAGGCCGTCCAGGCGCTGGTCCAGCAAGGCCAGTTTGTCGCTGTCCAGGTACCAATCGGCGAGGCCGCAGTACAGGGCGTCAGCGGCGCGGATCTGCACACCGCTGACCCCCAGGTAAATGCCCAGCTCGCCGGGTACCCGGGGCAGAAAGTAACTGCCGCCCACATCCGGGAAATAACCGATGGCCACTTCCGGCATCGCCAGGCGGCTGCGTTCAGTGACCACCCGCAGGTCGGCGCCTTGCACCAAGCCCATGCCGCCGCCAAGGACAAAACCGTCCATCAGTGCCAGCACCGGCTTGCGGTAATGGTGCAGGGTCAGGTCGAGGGCGTACTCCTCGACGAAGAAGTCTTGGTGCAGGGTCTGGCCGTTCTTGAAACTGTCGTACAGCGAGCGAATGTCGCCACCGGCGCAAAACGCCTTCTCGCCGGCGCCGCGCAGCACCACGGCATGCACGTGCGGGTCCAGGGCCCAGGCGTCGAGCTGGCGTTGCAAGCTGCGCACCATGGGCAGGGTAATGGCATTGAGACCGGCGGGGCGGTTGAGGGTCAGGTGACCGATGTGGTTGCGGACCTCCACCAGCACATCGTCGTCGGCGGTGCGGGTGGCTGTCGCTGGGGATGAAACCTGAGCAGTCATCACTAACTCCCTGCTTTTATTGTTCTTTATGGAAAAGCTCGCGCGCGAACCTGGCCGGATCGTAACAGTGCAAATTTGTCCCTTACAACCCCGAAACCTGCAGGTCGGCTGTGCATTTTTGCATGGTCGGCACGGGTAAAGCGTAGCGCTTGCTCGCTCCAGGCCCTGTTTCAGACGCCTGACGACAGAATCGGCTGCCGAGGAGCCGTTATCAGCCGATCCGGGCTGTTTCGGCGGCTGCTTACGACACCTGAGGGGGGGCGTCTGTTGGCATTCTGGCACCGCGTTGCAAGGCGCATGCAACGTGCTCTGAACCTAACAAGAACCCTGTTGCGGCCAAAGCCGCATGAACTCTCTGCCCCTGTCAAAAGTGCGGCCGGGCCCTTGGGCCAGTCGCTATAACTCCAAATAATCCGGGACTCTGAAGATGAATAATAAATGGCTGGCTTTGCCGGTAATGGCGTTGGCGTTGTGCTCCCAAGGCGCTGTCGCCAAGGAGTGGAAGGAAATCCGTTTTGGCGTCAACCCCAGCTACCCGCCTTTTGAATCCACCACCGCCGATGGTGGCGTGCAAGGGTTTGGCGTGGACTTGGGCAATGCCATCTGCGTCGAGCTCAAGGTCAAGTGCGTGTGGGTCAGCAATGACTTCGACGGCCTGATCCCTGCACTCAAGGCCGGCAAGTTCGACGCCATCGAATCCTCGATGACCGTCACCGACGCGCGCAAAAAACAGATCGACTTCACCGACCGCCTGTACGCCGGCCCGACCGCCATCGTCACTCGCAAGGATTCGGGCCTGGAGCCCACCGGTGAGTCCCTCAAGGGCAAGACCATCGGCTACATGCAAGGCACCATCCAGGAAACCTACGCCAAGGCCAAACTGGGCCCGGCCGGGGTCAAGCTGCGGGCCTACCAGAACCAGGATCAGGTTTACGCCGACCTGGTCTACGGGCGCCTCGACGCCTCGATCCAGGACAAGCTGCAAGCGCAGATGAGCTTCCTCACCTCGCCACAAGGTGCGGATTTCCAGAACAGCCAGGGCATCAGTGACCCGCTGGTACCGTCGGAAATCGCCATTGGCATCCGCAAGGACCAGGACGAGCTCAAAGGCATGCTCAATGCCGCCATCAAGGCCCTGCACGAGAAGGGCATCTACGCACAGATCCAGCAGAAACACTTCGGCGATCTGGACCTCTACAACAACTGATGCCCGACGCCGCCCCTGGATCGCTCGACGATCCAGGGTTTGGTGTGCGGCGCATTCAAGGTGATTGGCGTGAATACCTTCCTGAATTTTATCGGCCTGGACCTCTCGGTCTTGCAAGGCTATGGCCCGCTGTTGCTGCACGGAACCTGGGTCACCCTGAAACTCTCGGCCCTGTCACTGCTGGTGAGCATGCTCCTGGGCCTGCTGGGGGCGGCCGCCAAGCTGTCGCCGTTGCGCCTGCTGAACCTGCCCGCGACCTTCTACACCACGCTGATTCGCGGGGTGCCGGACCTGGTGCTGATGCTGCTGATTTTCTACAGCCTGCAAGGCTGGCTGAGCAGCCTCACCGAGTTCATGGGCTGGCCCTTCATGGAAATCGACCCTTTTGTGGCGGGGGTCATCACCCTGGGTTTTATCTACGGTGCCTATTTCACCGAAACCTTCCGTGGCGCCATCCTCAGTGTGCCCCGGGGTCAGCAGGAAGCCGCGGCGGCCTTCGGCCTCAATCGCTGGCAGCGCTTTCGCTTCGTGGTCTTCCCGCAAATGATGCGCTTTGCCTTGCCGAGCCTGGGCAACAACTGGCTGGTGCTGCTCAAGGCCACGGCGCTGGTGTCGATCATCGGCCTGTCGGACCTGGTCAAAGTGGCCCAGGAAGCCGGCAAGAGCACCTTCAACATGCTGGATTTCCTGCTGCTGGCCGGCGCCCTGTACCTGCTGATTACCAGTGCGTCGAACTACGGGCTGCGACGGCTTGAACGGCGTTACAACCAAGGTGTGCGAGGACTGTCGCGATGATCGAATTGATTCAGGAATACTGGCGTCCCTTTCTGTTCAGCGACGGCGAAAGCCTGACCGGGCTGGCCATGACCTTGTGGCTGCTGGTGGCGAGCATCGTCCTGGGGTTCTTCCTCTCGTTGCCCCTGGCGATCATGCGCACCTCGCGCTGGGCCCTGGTGCGCTGGCCGGTGCAACTGTTCACCTACGTGTTTCGTGGCACGCCGCTGTATATCCAGTTGCTGATTTGCTACAGCGGCCTCTACGGCATGGCGGCGATCCGCTCTCAACCGCTGCTGGAAGCCTTTTTCCGCGATGCGATGAACTGCACCTTGCTGGCCTTCACCCTCAATACCTGCGCTTACACGGTGGAGATTTTTGCCGGGGCCATCCGCAGTATTCCCTACGGTGAAATCGAAGCTGCCCATGCCTACGGTCTGAGTGGCTGGCGCCTGTACTGGCGGTTGATCCTGCCGTCGGCCTTGCGCCGGGCGCTGCCGTTCTACAGCAACGAAGTGATCCTCATGCTGCACGCCACCTCCGTGGCCTTCACCGCGACCATTCCCGACATTCTCAAGGTGGCGCGGGACGCCAATGCCGCGACCTTCATGACCTTTCAGGCGTTCGGCATCGCCGGGCTGCTCTACCTCGGGCTGTCCTTCGCCCTGGTCGGCGGCTTTCGTCTGGCGGAGCGGCGCTGGCTGAGCTTCCTCGGGCCTGCCCACTGAGTGCGTTCCACTTCCCTTATGTCTATCCAGAGCGCCGCCGTGGCCGGTGAAGCGCCAGGAGTGTTGCATGTACAAATTGACCGTTGAAAATCTCTACAAGCGCTTTGGTGACAACGAGGTGCTCAAGGGCGTCTCGCTAAAGGCGCGGGCCGGCGACGTGGTGAGCATGATCGGCGCCAGTGGTTCGGGTAAGAGCACCATGTTGCGTTGCATCAACTTTCTCGAACGGGCCGATGAGGGCTTGATCGAACTGGACGGTGAGCGCATCGCCACCCGTTCCGCCCCCGGCGGCATGCGGGTCGCCAGCCCGGCGCAACTGCAGCGCCTGCGCACGCGCCTGGCCATGGTGTTCCAGCATTTCAACCTGTGGAGCCATCTGACGGTGCTGGAAAACATTATCCTCGCGCCGTGCCGGGTCCTGGGTGTCAGCCGCAAGGCGGCCGAGGAGAGTGCCCGGGCCTACCTGGACAAAGTCGGCTTGCCGCAGCGGGTGGCCGAGCAGTACCCGGCGTTCCTTTCCGGCGGCCAGCAACAGCGGGTAGCGATTGCCCGGGCGCTGGCGGTGGAACCGGAGATCCTGCTGTTCGACGAACCGACCTCGGCCCTGGACCCGGAACTGGTGGGCGAAGTGCTCAAGGTGATCCAGGCACTGGCGGAGGAGGGGCGCACCATGCTGATGGTCACCCACGAAATGGGTTTTGCCCGCCAGGTGTCGAGCCAGGTGCTGTTTTTGCACCAGGGGCGTGTCGAGGAACAGGGCGACGCACGCATACTTGACCAGCCACAAAGTGAACGTTTGCAGCAATTTTTATCTGGCCGTTTGAAGTAAAGGAAGGCATCCATGGCGGACATCCGCGACCTGTCGATTGTGCTTGATCGGATCGATCAAGCGATCATCGAGGTGTTGCGCCACGAAGGGCGCATCACCTACCAGAAACTCTCCGAGCGCGTGCACCTGACCCCCAGGCCTTGCCTGGAGCGGGTGCGCAAGCTCGAACAGCTCGGGGTGATCCGCGGATATGGCGCGATCCTCGATGAAAAAAAGCTCACCCCGGGCCTGTCGTTGCTGGTGCTGGTGGCCTTATCCAACCAAAGCGGGCGCGCGGCGCAAAAGGCCTTCGAGGCCAAGGTTCGTGGCTGCCCGCAAGTATTGGAGTGCCGCCTGATCAGCGGCGCCTTCGACTACAGCCTGCGCATGCGCTGCCGTGACATGGAGCATTACCGCGTGCTCACCGAAGTCTGGTTCGACGACCCCGACCTGCACATCGACAAGCTGGTCAGCCATCCGGAACTGGCGATGGTCAAGACCACCATGGAATAACCCGCCCGCAGGCCCTGCTCCTACAAGATGAAATCGTTTGTAGGAGCCGGCTTGCCGGCGATAGGTCCGCCGAGTTTTGCATTGCCCTCAGGATTGCAATCGCTGGCAAGCCAGCGCCTACCGTTATCAAGGCCCTAATCACCCGCAAGGCTGTGTTCCCTGAAGACGCCTGCGTGCACGCCCGAAGTGGGCAACCTTCGTCGGCAACGCCGAGCGGCCCGTTGATCGAATGCGCCACGGGGGAGAACCGTACGGTGTGCGCAGTAAGCCTGGCGGTGCCGTCACGGCAAATGCATGCCGCTTAGGCGCGCAGCGGGGCGGGCGCCGCTACAATGGCGCTCGACTTTCGCTCCCGAGGCAGTATGGACATCGAACTGGCCCGCACCTTCCTGGAAATCGTCCGCAGCGGCAGCCTGATTGCCGCCGCCGAACGCCTGCACCTGACCCAGACCGCCATCAGCGCCCGGGTGCAGAACCTCGAAGGCCAGCTCAACTGCAAACTCCTGGTGCGCAACCGCGCCGGCGCCCGGCTCACGGCCGACGGCGAGGCCTTCATCGTCTATGCCAACCAGTTGGTGCAGACCTGGGAGGCCGCGCAACGGGATTTGCCGCTGTTGCAGGGCTATCACAACGTGTTGCGCATTGGCGGTGAGGTCAGCCTGTGCAACCCCCTCATGCTCAATTGGGTGCGCTGCCTGCGCCAAGTCATGCCCGGCCACGCCATCCGTACCGAGATCGCCGACGGCGCCAGCCTGCAACGTCAGCTGGAACTGGGGGTGCTGGATGCGGCACTGGTCTACCAGCCGGTGTATTGGCCGGGGCTGCAGGTTGAGCAATTGCTGGAAGAAAAGCTGATTCACGTGCGCCTGGCCGACAACCCGGAGCCTTACGTGTACATCGATTGGGGCGAGGATTTTCGCCGCCAGCACGATGCCGCCTTGCCGGATCAGGCCCGGGCGGCGGTGAGTTTCAACCTCGGGCCCCTGGCCTTGCAGTTCATCCTCGACAGCGGCGGCAGCGGCTACTTTCGTACCCGGGTGGTGCAGAGCTACCTGGACAGCGGTGTGCTGGAGCGGGTGGAGAAGGCCCCGGAGTTCAGCTTTCCGACCTACCTGCTGTATGCCCGTGAGCGCGATTCGGCAGCCTTGCAACAGGCCTGCGCCGTATTGCGCGAAGTGATCGCCAGTGACAACGATTGGTCCCAGCGTTGGGACCCGCTGCTCTGAAGCCGGCCTTGGCTATCGCGATGGGTGACCCGCGATCACGCGGCAATCAGAGACGTGGCTCCAGCACCTGGCCGATGCTACGCCGCCGTGCATGGGTTTCGCTGGCGTGAATCAGTTGCTCCAGGTCCTGGGGCGTGACATCGAAGAACGCTTCCATCTCGGCCAGGGCCTCCTTCAGGTCTTCGGCGGTGATGCCCAGGCTGTCCGTCGTGCGCGGTTCGGTCGGCACCGCCACTACGGGCTCACTGGCGCCCCTGGGGTAACGAATCCGCGTCAGGTTGTTGTACGCCAGGGCGCTGCACAACAAACCTGTGGCCCCGAGCATGACCGGGCCCAGGGCTTGCCAGTCGAGGGCGATGGTCGCCGGGTCGGCCAACACCAGGGTCAGGGCCAGGGCGCCGGCTGGCGGGTGCAGGCAACGCAGCCAACACATCAGGATCAGCGCCATGCCCGCCGCCAGGCAGGCGCTGCCCAGGGTCCGCCCGAGCACATGGGCCACCAGCAAGGCAACCACGGACGCACACAGGTAGCCGCCGAGAATCGACCAGGGTTGGGCCAGCGCCCCCGACGACACGGCAAACAGCAAGACGGCGGAGGCGCCGAGGGGGCCGATCAGGTGCAAGGCCACAGCGGTACCGAACACTTGGCCACACAGCCAGACACTGAACAGGGTGCCCAGGGCCATGCCGATGGCGGCGCGGCTCCATTCCGAAGGGCGGGTATTGACGACAGCGGGTTTCCAGCGAGCAAACATGAGCAACAGGATCCGGGGCAAAAGGCAGGCAAAAAGAAGGGCTTGCCTGGATCACCAGAAAGCCCTTTAACGTTCCAACATTTGGGGGAAGGAACGGCCACAGTGTGCCGTTCGAATGGGGTGCTGACAAATTCATAATAATGCTGGTTAAGTGCATTATTTTTGCAGTTAAACCCGAACCCTCCGTTCAAGGCGGATGACCGGCGTCAAGCGGCGGCCTTCAGTCGGCGCCCGGCACGGAGGCGGGCAGGCGCAGCAGCAGGTAATCGTTATTGTCGAAACGACCGCTCAAGGCCGGGGTAACGTGTTCCAGGGGCGTGCCTCGTACTGCGCTTTGATCGAGCATCAGCCAGGCCGGTTCCGGCGAGGCCAGCAACGACGGTAGCTGCTCGCTGAACCGCGGTTGCAGGTCCTGATCGAGGTTGACCATGAACTTGATCGCCTTGGCGTCCTTGCCCATGCCGTACAGCACCAGAGGCGCGGGGTCGGTCTGGATTCGTTGCAGCACGGCATGGCTGAACGCCTGGGTGTCATACAACTGCCGTTGCACTGGCTCGAAGACCCCGATGTAACAGGTCCACACCGCAAGCACGGCGCTGTAGGCCAGGCCCACCGCTCGCCAGCGAGCTCGCAACAGGCACAGGGCCAGTAGTTGCAGCCCGCCGAGGATCGCCAAGACCGTTGGCAGCGCCACCCCTTGCTGGGGAAACCGGCGCTGCAACAGCACCAGGGCCACCAAGAGGGCCCCTGGCAACAGCAGCCACAGGCCCTGCATCAATACTCGCAACGCGGTGAAGAGCGATCCGCGCTGAGCCTGAAATGGATAGGCCGCAATAATCGCCGCCATGGGCAGCATCGGCAGCAGGTAACGGGCCTTCTTCGCCTGGGGAATCGACAGGCCGATCATCACCACCAAACCGGCGGCGGTGCACAGGCGCAGCAACCTGAAGGCCGGGCCTTGATCACCGCGCCCGGCCAGTAACACACCCACCCAGGTCAACAGGGACAGAGGGTAGGCCAAGGCGTAGTTGCCCAGGGAGCTGGTGAAGTAGAAGAACAGGCCACTGGAGCCTTCGCTGCCGTCCATGCGCCCCATGAACTGCATGCGGATCACGTCCTGGACAAAACCCGGGCCGCCACTGAGCTGGGCCAGCCACAGCAACAGCGCCACACCGGCCATGAGCAATAGCAGGGCGCTACAGCCAAAACCCAGCAGGCGCCGCCATTGGCCGTTCAACAGGTAATAGCTGCACAGCATGCCGGTGGGAATCACCAGGCCAATGGGCCCGCGAATGGCAAACCCCAGCGCCAGCAACAGCAGGATCAGCCAGGTCCGGCGCGGCGCGGCGAAGTGCTCATGGGCGTACCCCAGGTAGAACACCGCCAGGGCCACAGCGGCGAGCATCTGGTCCAGGGACACGGCACGGGTTTCGCTGATAAAGGTGTTGCTCAGCAGCAGCAAGGCCACGCTGAGCAGGGCCCAGGGGCGGGAGTAGGGCGCCACCAGGCGATACATCAGGCTGACGATCAGGGCCGCAGACAGGGCGCTGGGCAGCCAGGCGCTGAGGGTGGTGACCTGGCCCAGGGGCAGCGACAGCAGGTACACCAGCCAGGTGGATGCCGCGCTGTAGTCCGCGTAGGGCTCCCCGTAGGTGGTGGGGAAAAACCCCGGCCCGTGGCGCAGCATTTCCTTGGCGAACAGCACGAATCGAGAGTCGAAGCCGATCACCGGCTGCTGATAGACGCCCGCGCTAAACAGCAGCAAGGCCAGCAACCCCAGCCCCAGCGCTTGCCAATAAAGGCGTTTGGACGGGGCGATGGGGTCGATGTCCATTCAGGCTTGGGCAGCGTTGCCGAGGACGGCTTGCCGGGCGATCGGCAAGTGGCGGGATTCACCACGGCCCATGGGGAAGTAGGTGAAACCGGCGCGGGCCAGGCGTTCGGCGTCGTACAGGTTGCGGCCGTCGAAGATCACTGGGGCCTTGAGGCGTTTTTCGATCAGCTCGAAATCCGGGGCCTTGAACTGCTGCCACTCGGTGCAGATGATCAGGGCGTCGGCACCGTTGAGCACCGATTCCGGGGTGCCCATCAGCATCAACTGCGACTCGTTGGGGTACAGGCGCTGGGTTTCCTGCATGGCTTCGGGATCGAAGGCCCGCACTTCGGCCCCTGCGGCGAACAGTGCTTCCAGCAACACCCGGCTCGGCGCGTCGCGCATGTCGTCGGTGTTGGGCTTGAAGGCCAGGCCCCAGAGGGCAAAGGTCTTGCCGCGCAGCTCACCCTTGTAGAACGCATGGATGCGCTGGAACAGCTTGTGTTTCTGCCGCTCGTTGATGGCTTCCACCGCTTGCAGCAGGTCGCTGGAGCAGTGGGCTTGCTCGGCACTGTGGATCAGCGCGCGCATGTCCTTGGGGAAGCACGAGCCGCCGTAGCCGCAGCCGGGGTAGATAAAGTGATAGCCGATGCGCGAGTCGGCGCCGATGCCCAGGCGCACCGATTCAATGTCGGCCCCCAGGTGCTCGGCCAGCTCGGCGATCTGGTTGATAAAGCTGATCTTGGTCGCCAGCATGCAGTTGGCCGCGTACTTGGTCAGCTCGGCGCTGCGCAGGTCCATGAACATGATGCGGTCGTGGTTGCGGTTGAACGGTGCGTACAGCTCGCGCATCACCTCGCGCACCTCTTCACGCTCGCAGCCGATGATGATCCGGTCCGGGCGTCGGCAATCGGCCACGGCCGATCCTTCCTTGAGAAATTCCGGGTTGGAGACGATATCGAATTCCAGGTTCCGGCCTTCCAGGGCCGCGTCGATATGGGCCTTCAGCGTGTCGCCGGTGCCCACTGGCACGGTGGATTTTTCCACCAGGATCACTGGCTGCTCGCGGTGCCGGGCCACGGCGTCGCCCACCGACAGCACATAACGCAAGTCCGCCGAGCCGTCTTCGCTAGACGGCGTGCCCACGGCAATGAACAGCACCTGGCCATGCTGCACCGCCAGTTGCTCATCGTTGGTGAAGCTCAGGCGCTTGGCTTCCAGGTTTTCCCGCACCAGGCTGGCTAGCCCCGGCTCGAAGATACTCACGAGCCCCTGTTGCAGTTGCTTGACCTTGTGCTCGTCGATGTCCATGCAGATGACATCGTGGCCGACTTCAGCCAATACGGCGGCTTGTACCAGCCCGACATAACCACTTCCAAATACGCTGATTTTCATGGGGTATTCCTGGGACTTGTCGCGGGAGCAGGTCGAGAGTTGATAACGATGACGCCGAGGATGACCAAGGCCACCCCCAGGCTTTTGGAGAGGCTGAAGGGTTCGTTGAACGCCGGCAGGGCGGCGGCCAGCAGGTAGACCAGGGCATAACTGATGCTCAGCAGCGAATAGGCGCGGCCCAGGGGCACGTCGCGCAGGGCCAGCAGCCAGCAGAGCATGGACAGGGCGTAGGCGCCGATGGCCGCCAGCACCAGCACCAGCCCCAGGGCCGCCAGGTCCAGGCTGCCGCCGCTGAGGGCCTCGAGCCATTGGGCCGGGGCGGGCAGGCGGGTCATGCTCCAGCGCATGCCCAGTTGGGCGGCGCTGACCAGGGCCACGCTGCCCAGGGCAAAGGTAAAACCGCGGAGCCGGCTCATGCGTGTTGACTCAACAACGCCACGCCGCCGATCACCAGGGCGACGCCCAGCCAGTGACGGCGGTCGATGTGTTCATGAAAGACGAAGCGGGCAATCAGGGTGATGAGTACGAAGTTCAGGCTGAGCATCGGGTAGGCCACGCCTACCTCCATGCGTTGCAGCACCAGCAGCCACACCAGCAGGCCCAAGCCCAGGCTGGCCAATGCCAGCCACAGCCAGGGCGAGCGCAGTTTGTCGCGCAGCGCGGACGGCCGGTCGCGCCAGCTTTCCACGGCGAACTTCTGCGCCACCTGGCCCAGACAGGTCAGCAGGCAGGCCAGAAGCAAGAGCAACAGGCTCATGGCTGTACCTGGGGGATGATGAAAATCACGATATTGCCGCGCTGGTAACGCTGGGCGTCCTTGGGCAGCAAGTCGACTTCGTGCAGCTCGTCATCACTCTTGACCCGCATCACCACGCCCACCGAACCGGTTTTTCGGGCCTCGCTGATCCAGCCTTGGACCTGGTTCAGGTCGACCTTGCGCGCGGCGCTGTCCGCGTAGCCCAGGCCGTACTTCACTTCGCCTTCGGTGTTGTACAGGGCCACATCGGGCCGACGCAGGCGCCAGGCCAGGGCCGACGCTGCCCCCAGGTCATTGCTCAGCAGCGCTTTGGCCTGGCCCAGTGCCTCTTGGTGCTCGAGGATAAACTGGTCGGGCATCTTGTTATCGACCACGGAGTGGGGCAGGCCGGCCGGTACCAGGGCCACCAGCAGCCAACTGCCAAGCGCCGGCGCGCCCACAGCTGCAGAGGGCGGAAGGCTTGCAGCAGGTTGGCCATGATCCAGCCGATCAGGGCGACGAATACCAGCACCAGATGCTGGGGTTCGCCCATGTACAGCGGCTTTTTCATCTGGAAGTACACCAGGGTCAGCAACCCCAGCAGGCCGCAGATCAGGTTGAGCAGACCGTTGAGGCTGACGGCGCGGGTTTTTCCGGCGGCCAGTGTGTCCATCAGGCTGCTGCCCATCAGCAGGGCCAGGGGCAGCAGGCACGGCAGGATATAGGCCGGCAGCTTGCCCTTGCTCAGGCTGAAAAAAGCCAGGGGCAATACCAGCCACAGGATCAGGAAACCGCTGCGGGCCTGGCGCCGCGACTGCCAGGCGTGCTTGAAGGTGGCCGGCAGCAGCAACACCCAAGGCACGCTGTAAGCCACGAGCAACGGCAGGTAGTACCACCACGGCGAGGCATGTTGGGCGTCTTCACCGGCAAAGCGACGGATGTGCTCGTGCCAGAAGAAGAACCGCCAGTAGTCCGGCTCCTGGGCGTGCACCGCCAGGGCCCAGGGCAGGCTGACCAGCAGTGCCACCAGCACGCCGACCCCGCCATAGATCAGCAACTCACGGAAGCGCTTCTGCCAGAGGGCATAGGGCAGGGCGACCAGCACCGGCAACAACCAGGCGAGAAAGCCTTTGGTCATGAAGCCCATGCCACAGGCCAGGCCGAGCAGGGCCCAGGCGCCGAGGCGCCCGGCCGGGGTCTGATTGTCGAAGGCGAACCACAGGGCCACCAGACTCAGGTTGACCCAGAAGGTGAATTGCGGGTCCAGGTTGGCGTAGCCGGCCGACGCGGCGATCACCGTGAAGCTCATGTAGAGCAGGGCGCTGGCCAGGCTCTTGCGCGGGTCGTTCCACAGGCGCCGGGCGATCACATAGGCCAGCAGCACGCTCAGGCCGCTGCTCAAGGCTGAGGCCACGCGCACGCCGAACAGGTTGTCGCCGAACAGGGCCTGGCCGAGGGCGATCATCCAGTAACCGGCCACGGGTTTTTCAAAGTAGCGGATGCCCATGAAATGCGGCGACGCCCAATGGCCGCTGAGGAGCATTTCCTGGCTGATCTGGGCGTAGCGGGTTTCATCGGGAATCCACAAACCGTGGGTGCCCAGCGGCAGCAGGTAGAACAAGCCGAAGGCGATCAATAGCAGGGGTAGGGCCCAACGTCTGGTCATGCGCCTTGCACTCCCAGCCAGCCTTCCCGACCGGGCAGGGCACCGCGTACCACCTGGCCCGAGGGCAGGCTGGCGGTGTCTGCGGGGAGCAATTGACCCAGGGGTTGGAACTGAATGTCGCGTTGCTGGGCACTGGCCAGCAACTGACGGAAATCATTGGCCATGAGAATCCCTTCCACTTCGGCGTGCACGGTGTAGACGTTGAGTTTCGCCGGGCTGAACCGGTCGAGGATAAAACCGTTGAAATCCTCGGCGCTGACCAGCGGCCCGACCACCTCATCAAAGGTGGGCAGCTCCACCGGGATCTGCGTGGCGCCCAAGCGGCCATCTGCGAGGCGCGGCCGGAACAGGCTCTGGCCCCGGCAATCGCTGTTGTAGCGGAAGCCGAAGGTCTGCTTGGCTTCGATCACACGCTCGTCGGCGCGCCAGCCGGCGGACGCCGAACAGCTCACCGCCTGGCCGAGAATGTCGTTGAGGCTGTCGACGCCTTGGCGAATCTGCTCGATCAGTTGGGCCTGGCTCCAGCGCCCGGCATTGGCCTGCCAACCGTGGTGGTCCCAGGCGTGCAGGCCGACTTCATGGCCGGCGGCCAGGGCCTGGCGCATCAGGTGCCCCAGGTCGCGACCGATGGGTTTACCCGGCCAGGCAGTGCCAGCCAGCAGGATGTCCCAGCCATAGAGGCCGGCGGCGTTGGAACGAAGCATCTTCCACAGGAATTGCGGACGAATCAGGCGCCATAAATGGCGCCCCATGTTGTCCGGCCCGACACTGAAGAAGAAGGTCGCCTTGACCCCGGCTTCCTCCAGGGAGTCGAGCAACCGTGGCACGCCTTCACGGGTGCCGCGGTAGGTGTCGACATCAATGCGCAGACCCGCCTGCATCAGCGTGCTTCTTCTTTTGTGCGCTCCGCGATTTCGAGCATGGCCTCGCGCAGGAAGAAGTCCAGGGTATTGCCGATGGTCTCGCTCATTTCCACGGTCGGTTCCCAGTTCAACAGGCGCTTGGCGTTGGCGATGCTCGGTTTGCGGTGCTCCACGTCCTGGTAGCCGGCGCCGTAGAAGGCCTTGCTTTCCACGTCGCGGAAACCCGCGAACGGTGGGAAGTTGCTGCGCAGCGGGTGGGCTTCGAACTGGCGCAGCAATTCTTCGCCCAGTTGACGGATGCTGGCTTCGTTGTCGGGGTTGCCGATGTTGATGATCTGGCCGTTGCAGGCGTCATGGTCGTTGTCGATGATCCGCGCCAGGGCTTCGATGCCGTCGGCGATGTCGGTGAAGCAGCGTTTTTGCTCGCCACCGTCGAACAGGCGGATCGGCGTGCCCTCCACCAGGTTGAGAATCAACTGGGTGATGGCCCGGGAGCTGCCGATGCGGGCCGAGTCGAGGCGGTCCAGGCGCGGGCCCATCCAGTTGAAGGGGCGGAACAGGGTGAAATTCAGGCCCTTGGCGCCGTAGGCCCAGATCACCCGGTCCAGCAACTGCTTGGATACCGAGTAGATCCAGCGCTGCTTGTTGATCGGGCCGACGATCAGGTTGGAGTGGTCTTCGTCGAAGTTCTGGTCCTGGCACATGCCATAGACTTCGGAGGTCGAGGGGAAGATCACCCGCTTGTTGTACTTGACGCAGTAGCGCACCAGCTTGAGGTTTTCCTCGAAGTCCAGTTCGAACACGCGCAACGGGTTGCGGGTGTATTCGATCGGCGTGGCGATGGCCACCAGGGGCAGGACCACGTCGCATTTCTTGATGTGGTACTCGATCCACTCCGAGTGAATGCTGATGTCGCCTTCGACAAAGTGGAAGTTGGGGTGGCTGCGCAGGCGCTCGATGGCGTCGGAGCCGATGTCCAGGCCGTAGACCTCGTAGCGGTCGTCACGCAGCAGGCGCTCGGACAGGTGGTTGCCGATAAAGCCGTTGACCCCGAGGATCAGCACCCGGGTGCGGCGCGCCTTGCGTCCGGATTCGGCGCCGCGCAGCAGCGAACCGTCCACCAGGCCCAGTTCATTGGCCAGTTGCGGACCCGCCAGGTACAGGCCGTTGGCGTTGCGCTGGCCCGAGGTGATGACTAGGGAGTCTTCGCCACAGGCGATGCGCAGCGGGTCGACGCTGATGACCCGGCCCGGGGCCTGGCCGTCGTTGCCCTTGGCGACTTCGGCGCTCCAGACGATCAGCTTGTGCTCGCCCACCGCGCAGAAGGCGCCCGGGTAAGGCTGGGTCACGGCGCGCACCAGGTTGAACAGTTCTTCGGCGGGACGTTTCCATTCGATCTTGCCGTCGGCAGCGCTACGACGACCGAAGTAGCTGGCTTGGGATTCGTCCTGAGCGGTTTCACTGACCTTGCCCTGGGCCAGTTGCGGCAGGGTGTCGCGCAGCAGGCTAGAGGCCGCATCACGCAGCTTGGCGTGCAGGCTCAGGGCGGTGTCGCTGCGTTCGATGGCCACACGTTCCTGGGCAATGATGTCGCCGGCGTCGGCGCGCTTGACCATGCGGTGCAGGGTGACGCCGGTTTCGGTTTCACCTTTGACCAGCACCCAGTTGGCCGGGGCCCGGCCACGGTAGCGCGGCAGCAGGGAACCGTGCAGGTTGAACGCGCCCTTGCGTGCGGTGGCCAGCAGCGGCTCGCTCAGCAGGTTGCGGTAGTAGAACGAGAACAGGTAGTCGGGGTTGAGCTTGCTGACGCGCTCGATCCACAGCGGGTGGTTGGCGTCTTCTGGCGCGTGCACGGCAATGCCTCGGCGTGCGCAGAGTTGTGCGACCGAACCGTAGAAGGTGTTTTCCCTGGGGTCATCGGCATGGGTGAACACCGCGGCAATCTCGTAGCCGGCGTTGAGCAGGGCTTCGATGCCTGCGCAGCCAATATCGTGGTAGGCGAAGACGACAGCTTTATTGCTCATGGCGAAACCTGATCAGTATGGGTGGAAGTTAAACCGTCGACAGTCACGCTGCGAACCGGGGCCGCGGGCTGGCTGCGCAAGACTTTCTCGATAAAAAAGCGCGGACGCGCCCGCACATCGCTGTACATGCGCCCCAGGTATTCCCCCAGCAGGCCCATGCCGATGAACTGGCCACCGGTGAACACGAACAGCACGGCGAACAACACAAAGGTGCCGTCACCGGCCCAGGTGGCGCCGAAAATCAACCGCAGGACGATCAGCATCAGGGCGAACAGACCACCGAGGCCGGCCATACCGAAGCCGATGATGCTCAGCAGCCGCAGGGGCGTGGTGGTCATGCAGGTGATCAGGTCGAACATCAGGTTGATCAGGCGCATCGGGCTGTACTTGGAGTCGCCGTGCTCGCGCTCGGCGTGCTCCACCAGCACCTCGGTGGTGTGCCGGGCAAAGCTGTTGGCCAGGATCGGGATAAAGGTACTGCGCTCGGTGCAGGCCAGCATCGCGTCGATGATGGTCCGGCGATAGGCCCGCAGCATGCAGCCGTAATCGCTCATGGCGACCCCGGTGGAACGCTGCACGGCCAGGTTGATCAGCTTCGACGGCCAGCGGCGCAGGGCCGAATCCTGGCGGTTGTTGCGCACCGTGCCGACCACGTCGTAACCCAGCTCGGCCTGGGCCACCAGGCGTGGAATTTCTTCCGGCGGGTTCTGCAGGTCGGCATCCAGGGTGATCACCACGTCGCCGCGGCACTGTTCGAAGCCGGCCATGATTGCCGCGTGCTGGCCGTAGTTGCGGTTGAGAATCACCGCCACCACCGGGCTGCCTTCGCGTTCGGCGGCGGCTTGCAGAATGTTCGCCGACTCGTCGCGGCTGCCGTCGTCCACCAGTACGATTTCAAAGTCGTAGGTCAGTTGGCGGCAGGCTGCTTCGGTGCGGCGCAACAGCTCGGGCAAGCTTTGTTCTTCGTTGTAGACCGGGATGACGATCGACACGAACTGAATGGGATAGGGTTTCAAAGGCTTCAGTCCAAGAGGGTTGCAATGGCACCGGTGACCCGCTCGACGTCGTCGAGGGTCATGTCCGGGAACAGTGGGATCGAACAGAGGCGTGCGGAGTTCCACTCGGTGTTGGGCAACTGCACCTGAGGGAAGCGCTGGCGGTAATAGGTGTGCAGATGGGTGGCAATAAAATGGATGCCGGTGCCGATGTTCTGCGCCTGCAGGCCTTGCATAAACGCCTCGCGGTCAAGGCCGCAGCGCTCGGCGTCGATGCGCAGGATAAACAGGTGCCAGGCGTGTTGCTGAGGGTAGACGGGCAGTGCCAGGGGTTGGACCGGCAGGTCCTTGAGGCGCTCCAGGTAGGCCTGAGCCAGGTGTTCACGCTTGGCGTTGATTTCGTCCAGGCGTTGCAATTGCACCAGGGCGATGGCCGCGTTGATGTCGGCCAGGTTGTACTTGAAACCCGGTTCGATCACCTGGGCCTGGGGTTTGCGGCCGTGGGTCAGGCGGTCGTAGGCGTCCACCCCCAAACCGTGGAACTTGAGCATGCGCACCCGATCGGCCAGGGCCTGGTCGTCGCTGACGAACATCGCGCCTTCGGCACAGGTCATGTTCTTGATCGCATGGAAGGAAAAGATCGCCGTGCCCTGGGCACCGATCGCCCGGCCGCGATAGAAGGTACCGGCGGCGTGGGCAGCGTCTTCGATCACCGGGATACCGTGGCGCTCGGCCAAGGCATACAGCGGGTCGAGGTCAAAAGCCGCGCCGGCGTAGTGCACCGGAATGATGGCTTTGGTTCGTGGGGTGATGGCGGCTTCGATGGCCGCGACATCGCTCATCAGGGTGTCGAGGTCGACATCGACAAACACCGGGGTCGCCCCCAGCAGGCAGATCATGTTCGCGGTGGAGACCCAGGTCTGGGACGGGGTGATGACTTCATCCCCCGGGCCGATGCCTAGGGCCAGCAGGGTAATGTGCATGGCGCCGGTGGCCGAGGACAGGGCCACGGCATGGCGGGCACCGACCCGTTCGGCGAATTGCTGTTCCAGCTCCTGGTTTTTCGGCCCGGTGGTGATCCAGCCGGAACGTAGAACCTGCTCTACAGCGGCGATCTCTTCATCGCCAATGCTCGGCCGTGAAAAGGGAAGGAAAGCCTGGTTCATAGGGACCTCGGAAAAAACTTATCGCAAGACTGGGAAGTCAGAAAAAATAGAAAAAGGGATGGAGATTTCAGAGGCTATTGAGGCGACATGTTTTCATCGTCAGCGACATCCGATTGTTGGGCCAACGTAGCGTTCCGTGCAAACCCTGATTAAAGACCATGTTGGCGAAAAGTAAATGTGGATCAAGATGTTATCTTCGCTTGGCGAGAATCGCATGCATTCAAATTTGGCTGATTTCGGTGGCTGAGATTAAGCGGGAAAATGTGAAACGAATATGAAAATTAGCGTAAAACGGCGTTTATCTTCGAGGCAGACAGCCAGTGTTCAGTTTGTGGGTCTCGAGGCTTGAATCAGTGAAAGAAACAGGTGGGCGCAGGGCATTCCGTGGCCACAAAACCGTACAAAAAGTGCAGGCGCTTATGACTCAGGTCAAACCGTGGCAAGAACCCGAGCGAGGATGCTGTGACTGACGCCGTCGATTCCGCCCCTGACAAGCACGGCCAGCCCGCGAGGACGGTACCCAACCCGTTGCGACTGTACCTGGCACGCCTGGCCCCATCGAGCCAGTCGACCATGCGCTACGTGCTGCAGGACGCGGCGGACCGCCTGGGGTTCGACGAGCTGGACATCGAGGACATCCCCTGGCACGGGTTGCAGCCCCAGGACGTCAGCGCCCTGGTGGCGGCCCTGCGTGAAGACGGTTATGCGCCCAATACCTCGTCGCTGTACGTCAACGCCTTGCGTGGGGTGATGAACGAGGCCTGGCGGGTCAGCCTGATCAGCCAGGAGCACCTGCTGAAGATGCGCTCGGTCAAGCCCATGGCCGGGACGCGCCTGTCCCAGGGGCGCAACCTGCGACGCAACCTGATCCAGGAACTGATGGCCGTCTGCGCCGCCGACCCGCGCCCGCAGGGTGTGCGTGACGCGGCAATCATTGCCGTGCTGTACGGCTCGGGAATGCGCAAATCGGAGTCGGTGAACATCGACCTCGATCAGGTGGACTTCGCCGAGCGCAGCCTGCGGGTCACCGGCAAGGGCAACAAGCAATTGATCAAATACGCGCCGACCTGGGCCTTTGCCAAGCTCCAGGCCTGGCTTGAACTGCGGCGTTCGCAACTGGGGGGCGGTGAGGCGGACGACGCATTCCTGTTCAACCGTATCCGTCGTGGCGGGCACATCACCCGCGAGCGCATCAGCAAACACGCGATCTACTACATTGCCCGCCAGCGTGGCGCGCAGATCGGTGTGCCGATCATGCCCCACGATTTTCGCCGTTCCTTCATCACCCGAGTGATCGAGGAATACGACCTGTCCATCGCCCAGAAACTGGCCCACCACACCAATATCCAGACCACCGCCAACTACGATGTGCGCGAGGACAACGAACGGCGCCGGGCCATCGACCGTTTTGACCTTTGACGGGGGCTCGCATGGCGTGCGCACCCGGTGAATTTTTTGCGACATCCGCGTAAGTGCCTTCGGCACTCGGCCACAATCAGGCTGTCCAAACCCACAGCCAATCCACACAGGAGTATCGACGATGGATGAGATGGAACTGCCCGACGCGCTGCACGAACAGATCAGCGACCTTTGCGAGCAAGGTGATGAGCTGGCCGAGTCGGGCGACTACCCGGCGGCGCTGGTTGAATACCGCCAGGCCTGGCAGCTGATCCCGCAGCCCAAGGAAAACTGGGAAGCGGCGACCTGGGTCCTGGCGGCCATCGCCGATGCCTTGTATCTCAGCGGTGACCTGGCCGGGGCCCGCGACACACTGGAACACGCCATGCATTGCCCTGATGCCCTGGGCAACCCATTCCTGCATTTGCGGCTGGGCCAGGTGCTGTTCGACAGCGGTGCACCGGACCAGGCCGCCGACCAGTTGATGCGTGCCTACATGGGCGCGGGTGCGGCGATTTTCGCCGAGGAAGACCCTCGCTACCTGGCGTTCCTTGGCACCCGGGCCCAGCTCTAGCCGGAAAACTGTGAGCCATTGCACAGTCTTGCCAGCCCTCGGCGAACCCGCTGAACAGTCGCTGAGGGCCGGCCTATACTGCGCCGCTTCAACGATCCACCCACGGAATCGAATCGTCCATTGAGGGAGCAAGCGTGAGCCTGTGTAATAACGTCAGTGCAGTGACCTTTGTCAGCAAGCACAAGGCTGTGTGCCAGCCGATAGCCGACCAGTTGAATGTCCCGGTGGAGAACATCCTCGGTCTCGCCGCCCAGGAGAGCCAATACGGCACCGGGCGCATTGCCCGGGAGATGAACAACTACTTTTCCCTGCACGCCCCGGCGCCCCTGCAGATCGGCGCTGAGGCGCCCCAGGGCAATGCGCGGATCAAAGTGGCGAAGTTCTCTTCATTCCAGCAATGCGCCCAGTCGTTCGCCACCCGCTACGGCTCGGCGGTGCGTGGCAAGCAGGACCCCATGGAGTTTGCCCTGGCCCTGGTGCAGATCGGTTTTAACACCGGTGACGCCGCCACTGGCGGGCGCAATGGCTTCGCCAAGTACCTGGCGGACATCATCAAGTCAGTCAAAGGACGCATGGCGTGCTGAACAGAACATTGACCCGCCTCGGCCTGGGCCTGTTGCTCAGCGCCGAGGCCCTGGCGGCCGGTCAGGCGGCGAGCCTGCAACCGGCGCAGATCGCCCCCAGCGGCCTGAACCAAGAGCAGGCGCAGCAAGTGTTGCGCCTGGCCCTCAAGCACCAGCGCCATGACCTGAACCGCCCCGGGGTGTTTATCGACGGTGACCTGCGGGATGACCAGGGGCGGCCGCCGCATCCGGGTTACTTCGATTTCAGCCTGGGCTACAACGACCCCAAGGCCGGCGCGACCGAGTACTGGGGCCTGTATGCGGTCAGTGTGCTGACCGGTGATGTCTGGGAAATCAACCGTTGCGAGCGCCTGGTGTTCGTTGAACTCAAGCACCTGCAGGGGCAGATCATGGCCCGGACGGGCAAGACCCAGGCCGATGAAGAGGCACAGCGCCAGGGCCTGGGATGTGAGGACGAGAACTGAGGCCTAAGCAGGCGGCGCTTGAGAGCACCGCCTTGGGTTTCAAGCCACGGCCAGCCAGTGGATGGCCGCGAAGTAGGCGGCGGTGCCGATGGCAGCAGCGCCGATCAGGCCCAGCACATTGCTCAGGGCAATGGCCCCGACGATGAGCAGGGACAGGCTGGCCGCCAGAGGCTCCTTGCTCATTTCGCTGTAGGCGATGTACACCGCGAAATTGATGAACACGGCCACTGGCAGCACTCGCTCCATCCCGCGTTGCAGGCCCGCCGGCAGGCGAACATTGACGAAGGCCGGAATGATTCGTACCAGGCAACTGGTGGCGAACAGGGCGGCGATGGTGATCCAGGTCGAGGTGGTCATAGGTTGGCCTTGCTCAATACGGCGGTGGCCAGCAACACGCTGGGGATCCAGAAATACACGGGGCCCATCCACAGGATCAGCAGCAGGGCCAGGCCCACGCACACGGCCACCAGGGCCAGCATCCCCACCAATCGGCTGCGTTCGACACTCAGCCGGCTGCGCAGTTGTGACAGCGACAGGTACATCAGCACCACGCTGGCCGGGTAGCCCAGGTTGACCTCGTTACCGATCCACTCCGGGGGCAACAGCTTGCCCAGCAGGGCACCCAGCACCCCGGACACCACCCAGGCAAAAAAGATCGTCGCGCGGATCAACAGCACCGTCGCCGGGCTGTCTTCCTCATGCTCGGTGGCATAGGCTTCGTCGCCGAGCATGTGCGCCACGCTGGCTTTTTGCAGCGTGGGCCGTGGCAGGCGAGCGGACGAGGTGAAGGCAATCGGCAAGTAACGACTGTTGATCGAAGCGGTCACCAGCAACAGGGTAAAGAAGCCGGCCCCGGACTGAGCCAGAGGCAGCACCGCGAACTGGCCGCTGCCGGTGAATCCCAGCAGGCCCACCAGTGCGACCTCCAACAGTGACCAGTCGGCCCGTGCCGCGAGCACCCCGAACAGCATGCTCACCGGCACAATGGCCAATGCCGCCGGGGCAACCCGGCGCAAGGCACTGGGCCGACTTTCCACCAACTCAAGTTCTTGACCGACTTCCATATCGCCTCCCTGGGCAATTTATTATGTGAGGCCTGTGACTCAGGCCTTCAGTGCTTCACGCTCGTGGGCAATGCCGTAGGCGCGGGTTTCCCAGCGGTTGATCTCGATCACCCAGATATCGCGGTAGCCAGTGGTGCCAGACTCGGCTTCGATCTCGCTGGCGTAATGGATGTAGCGCTGGTCATCGATGAGAATCGCCTGATTTTCTTCGAGGACGTCACGGTAAACCACCTCCATGGTTTTTGGATCGATGACCTGGGTTTCGCCGCCGCGGACATTTTCCCGCTTGGCGATGGCGATGACACTGTATTCGTGACCGTCGCGGTGCGGGCCTTCGGGCACGGTGACACCGCGGAACTCGTCGTTGACCACCACGCGGATCTGGTTGACGTTGATCTGGAACAGATCACGGCGGTCGATCGGCAGGTTGTCCAGCACCCGGGCGATCAGCGGCGAGGGATCGACTTCCATGCGCTCACGGTGGCGAGCCACGCCGCCGGCTTCCTTGAGCTTGATGTAGCGCGCCGATTGCACGTATTTACGCTGGGGCAGCAGGGCGAAGACCCATTCACTTTCATCCCAGTAGCCGAAGAACTGCGACAGGCGGATTTCCCGCAGGCGGCTGAGGCTGTGGCCGTCCCGCGGCATGTTGGCGAAGGACGCCTCGACTTCGGCGGACATTTTCGGCATCTCGATCACGCAGTAGCCTTGGCGTTCGTAGTCACTGTTGGCCGACACGGTCTGGAGTTGCGGTTGGGTAGCGATAGCGCTGAGCATGGATTGGCTTCCTTGGCTGGCCGAAAAGATCAGAGGTCGACCGATTGCAGGTCGAACGTGGCGATTTCGTAAGGTTTGAGCGATTCGATGTGCTTGCGGGTAATGCCCCGGTAGAAGTCGCAGGCCGAGGGCTCGACCACATTCACCGTGGCGTATTTCTTCTCCAGCGGGCCGAGGCACAGGCCACCGCAGAAACCCTCTATTTCACAACCTTTGCAGAACTCCGGATTGTCACGGCGCAGCCGGGCGTGGGCCTGATAGGGTTCGGCGTCGAGCAGTTGCTCGCCGTCGCGGATATTGCCCAGAAGGGTGGAGCCGGCCTTGCAGGCGAACACCGAGCCGTTGGGTTCGATGCTGAACTGCGCGCCCTTGGCCGAGCAGTTCTTGAAACCCCGGTAACTGACGCTGTCGAAACCCAGCATGACCTGGAAGATCTGGTGCCAGTAGCCGGTCAGTACCACGCCCCGTGAGCGGCCGTACTCGATCACCTTCCACAGGCGTTCGACGATGTTCTGGGTGCCGAAGGTGGAGTAGAAGGTCGGATCGAAATCCACCACCACGCCGATTTCCCGGGCACCGACATCCACCGCCAGGTCGACGATCGACTCGTCGAACTCGTACCAGGTGGCCGAGGTCAGCGCCGAGTTGATGGCCACGCGGTTGCCGTATTTTTGCAGCATGCGCAGGCCGGCGATCACCACCGGGGTGCTGTCGTCGCCATTTTTCAGCGGACGGCTGGGGCTGGTGGGGGAGTCGAAACTCACGCACACCGCCACTTGATGACGGGCAAAGTTCTCGGCGACTTCTTCGGTGATCAGCGAGCCGTTGGTGACCGTGGAGTAGGCGATGCGGATGCCGTCTTGCTGGCCGTTGCCGAAGCGGTCGAGCACCGCCTTGATGGTGCGCCAGTTGAGCAGCGGTTCGCCGCCAAAGAACTGCACCATGACTTCTTCGACCCCGGCGGACTTGGCCACGGCCAGCGCCGACTCGACGTAAGCGACGCCATCGGCGGGTTTCATCGAGCGGTTCTTGGGGTCGTACTGGTGGTCGAAGCGCTCCTTGGAGGCGTAGATGGAGTCTTCGATATTGACCTTGATGCCTTCGCGGGCGATCAGTCGGGATTCGTCCACCCGGTTGATTTCGTCCTCGGCGGACATTTCCTTGCCTTGCACCCCTTCAAAGCAATAGGTGCAGCCAAAATTGCAGGCGTTGGCCAGGATCAACTGGATGATGTTGACCTTTTTGTGCACTTCGCCTTCGGGAAACGGCGACACGCCCTGTTGCTCGGGACGCACCAGTACGCGGCGCGCGATCAGTTGCTGGATCAGTTCTTCCTGGCGGGTCTCGGCCTCGCTTTCCAACAGCTCCGGGTCCAGCAATTGCGGCCTGATAAAACTCTGCAACACCTGGGCACCGGCGGTATCAAGGAAAAACAACCCGCCCAGGTGGCGGTGATAGACGGCAAGTCGCTGGCCAACCTGCGTCTGGATAACATCACTGGAAAGAACGTAGGTGTCTTTATTAACGACTGTCATGGACTGCATGCTCCGTTTACCCCATACCGAATCAGGGAACAGGCGCTGTTCAGCACCTGTTCCCTGGTACTGCCTTACTTGCTCAGTCGCGACTTCAGCTGGACGCCGCCGAAGGAAGCAAAGGTGCCGCCTACGGTTCCGCCGACTGTTCCACCTACGGTGCCGCCTACCGTGCCTCCAACGGTCCCACCTACCGTGCCACCGACGGTACCGCCTACGGTGCCGCCCACTGTTCCGCCAATCACGGAGACGTTGATCATGGAGTTCATCCTGACTTCCTCGCTCAAAAGGGTTGATTGGGTGCCGGGGAAACCGCACACCCTGACCGCCGCCCTCAGGTTGAGGGTCGGCAGCGACGGCGCCGTTGACCGCCCGGAATCAGGCGGCTAGCTGCTGCAAAAAAAGGTGTTGGCTAAAAATTTAATTTCAATGAAATCAAATAATTAGCACAACAACCTGAAGTTGCATGAAGCATCGTTGCCGTGCGTTGAGGAGTGTAAGAAGGGGGCTGATGAGCGTCTTGTAAGATCGTGCAAGTTGCACAGTCGAGAGACGCCCCGACTGTCAGGCGGGGCGGATCATGCGCAGCCAGCGCGCAGGGGGCAGGCCGTAGGTGCGGGTGAAGTGCTGGGTCATGTGGCTTTGGTCAGTGAAACCGGCGATCAGCGCGGCGTCGGCGATGGATACACCAGACACCATCAACACTCGCACGTGGTCCAGGCGGCGCATGGTCAGGTAGCGGTAGGGGCTGGTGCCGTACAGGGCGCGGAAGTCACGGGACAGGCTCCAGCGATCGCGGCCGCTGGCTTGCTCCAGTTCATCCAGGGTCACCACCCGTTCCAGGGCACTGTGGATGTATTCCCGGGCCCGTTCTGCGGCGATGAAGTCCAGGGACTTTCGCCCGCGCTGCATGCCCGCCACCGCCGCCAGGGCCTGGGCCAGGTCGTACAGGGCATCGTCTTCCTCCAGGGGGTCGATCAGGGTGTCCATGCCCTGCATCAGCACCTGGGTAGCCTGGTACAGGCGCGGGTCGCGGGACAAGCCATCGGTGATAAAGGGCAGGGGTTTGCCGCCCAGGGCCTGTTGCAGCAGGGCCGGCTCGATATAGACGATGCGGTACTGGAAACCGTCCTCGGTGCCGGCTTCACCGTCGTGCAATTCATCGGGGTGCAGCACGATGGTGCCCCCCGGCAGGTTGTGCCGCATGCTCTTGCGGTAGTTGAAGTTGTGCACCCCGGCCAGGGTGCGGCCCACCGCATAGGTATCGTGGCGGTGGGGCTCGAACCCGTACCCGCTGAAATAGGCCTCGAAACGCTCGATGCGTCGCAATGTATGGCCACGTTTCGCCCAATCCTTTACGCCCGACATGTACCACTCCCACGTACTGCTATCGACCTGGCGTTCCCGATCCCCTTGCAGGACCGGGCACTGCCCAGGTTCATCTGTGTTTGAAAAAAAGCTGCCCGAATAGTGCAAGACACCGGCCGTCGACCCGCCAGTTGCGGTTCGCATATCGTCCGGAAACTGTCCGGGCAATCAGAATAAACGGCGTCGAGGGGCGGTGTCTTGTGCTTCAGGCACGATAGTTGCGATTTGCCATCAATGCAGCCGTGCACCCGCGTTAATGCCGATGAACGGCAGCCTCCGGGCCAGGCACAGCGCTTATGGCCTGGCCCCGTTGCCGGTCGGCGTCGACGCTATTGCGTCGTCGATGCGTTGCAGCAGATACGGATAGAACGGATTAGAGGTCAGGCGCTGTAGGTCATCCAGAGGGATTTGTAGCACCCCTCGTTCGCCCCGTGCGGCCAGGCGCCCCAGTTGGATGCCGAAATCCTCACCGGCCTTGGGCCTTGGGCCGTACAACGCGTCATCTTCGGGGAAGGGCAAGGCCACATGGGACAAGGAGAACACCCCCTGGGGATAGCTCAGGCCCAGGGGCTGCTCGATGGCCTGCACGCTGTCGGCTTCGGTGCTGGTGATCTGCATCTGCGCCTGCCCAGGGCCGGCATTGGTGATCAGTCGTGTGCGGTAGTGGCGGGGCGGTGCCGGCAACAGGTGGGCCAGGGCATCACTGGCTGCCGGGTCCAGCAGGCCGCCAAAGTCCATGGCGCGGTTGAGGTCGAACAGCACCAGTTCGCTGCCGTTCTCCGGCAAGTGGCGATACAGGCCGCTGATCAGCGCCGGGGTACTGACGGTGGCGTCGGCCACGGACTGAAAACTCAGGATCGGTGGCAGGGTCGCCAGTTGCCGCTGCTGGGCCAGTCGCGCCACCTGGCTCTGCAGCGCGTCGGTGAGCAGCCAGGATTGGCGCACCGCATTGGCCGGGAAGGAGTTGTACTTGAACGGGTTGTATTCCGGCAGGCGCAGCAACCAGGCGCTTTTGCTGAAGGCCGGGAACACCGCGGGCCAACTGATCAGCCCGGCAAAACGCGCGGACTGGGCCACGCCAATCATCGGCGACAGCAGCACCAGGCGGTCTGCCTGGGGCAGTTGCGGGTCTTGCACGGCATCCAGGGAGTATTTCACCGCCAGGGCGCCGCCATTGGAGTAACCCACCAGGTGCAGCGGCAAGGGCGCCGGCACCCGTTCCCGAGCGGTGCGCAGCGCCAGGCGCGTGGCCGCCAGCCAGTCTTGCCAATCCACCGCGGTGAGTGCCGCAGGCACGCTGCCATGGCCCGGCAGGCGCAGGCCGATGGCCAGGTAACCCTGTTCGCGGTAATGCTGGGCGATATGCCGCAGGCTGTAGGGCGAGTCGGTCAGGCCATGGAGCAACACCACCACGCCCTTGGGCGGGCCGTCCGGTTCCAGCACGTAGGAGCGGTTCCAGTCTTGGCTGAAGCGCGGCGGGTACACCGGGCTGTCAAGGCGATAGCGGTTCAAGGCCGGCACCTGTGTCAGGTCGAGCTGTTCGCTGACGTGCTGGCGGACCTCGCTGAACACCCGGTCCTCGGCTTTTAGCCAGCCCGACCAGTTGCTCCGGTCCAGCTCTTCGGCGTCCAGTTCATGAGGTACTTGCAGGTGCCAGGGTTGCAGGGCCGGCCCGCGCTCACTGTCATAAATGCGCCAGGCCAGCACCGCCACCAGGCTGACGCCGAGAATCAGCGCCGTTCGCTTGAGCAGGGGGATGAAGGTTACGCCCATGAATTGATCTCTCCTGACCCGACATCGTCCTTTAAAGGCGCTCACGATATCGTCACCCGCCAGATCAAACCAGCGCCGTAGAGCGGCTACCCTTCTGTCGCTTGCCGATGGCCACACCGGGTGGTGAAAGCCCGTGCGATTCCATGCTGTCCAACAGCCGTTCATCGCCTATATTGCAGTGCATGATGATCCCCAGGCTGCCGCCGGAGGTCCAAACCCACTGAAACCCACTGCCCAGCGCGTTTATGGAACCGTACCCTGGGCCGCTACCCCTGAAAACGACTGCCTGAAAACGACCGCCAAGAGATCGAGCCGGTGATTCAAACCCCACAGCGCCTATGCCGACTGTTGTTGTACCCCGGATGCCTATTCGGATGGCTGTTCACCGCCCAGGCCCAGGCCGTGCCTGCGCAGGTCGAGCTGTACCTGCCAGATGCGCCGCCCTTGACCATCATCAGCGAGGAACAGCGCCACGGCATTATCGGCGACCTCACCCTCAGCGCCTTGGCCAAGGCCGGTGTGGCTGTGCAACTGCGCGCCTTGCCCTGGGCCCGGGCGCAAAAGTATGTGCAAGAGAAAGACAACGCCCTGATCATTCCCCTGAGCCGCACCCCCGAGCGGGAGTCGCGCTACACCTGGATTGCGCCGGTCATGTCCATGGGCCGGGCGTTTTTCAGCCTCAAGTGGCAAGTCAAGGATTTCGAGGAGGCGCGTCAGCGTTTCCGGACCGTGGCCGTGGGGCTGGGCAGCGCCCAAGAGGAGATTCTTCGGGCCAACGGCTTCAGCAACGAGCAGATCTACGCCGTGAAGATTGGTGAAAACCCGGCCCAGTTGCTGTTGATGGGCCGGGTCGATGCCTGGTTCAACGGCATTCCGGAAACCACCTACATCTGGTCCAAATTGTCCCCGCGACGGTTGTTCCGCAGCCCGGAGCTGAGCACCTTGGACCTTTACCTGGCCTGTTCCCTGCAATGCGACCCGGAGTTGGTGGGTTCCTTGCGCCAGGCAGTGGAGCAACTGCGGCGCGACGGCACCCTTGAAGCACTCAAGCGTGAATATGCGCCCAGCCCCCATACCGCGCCTTGACGGCGAGGCCGGTGCGTTGGCCCGGCCCTGGGCTGGGAATGATGAGTGTCATTCAGGCAGGCGAACCTGCCCGGCAGAAAGCCCCAGGACTTCCACGCCTTCGGGTGTGGCCTGGCCGGTGCTGATGGGGATGCGCCGCGCGGGTTGGTCCACCGCCGGGCGGTAGTCCAGGCTCAAGCTCGCCCCCTCACGGTGGATTGCCGAAGGCGGCACGATCAGCGCCTGGTCGTTGCGGTAGGTGACGATGGTCAGCCGTGCGCTCATGCCCAGGCGCACCTGTTGCAGTTGCTCGGTGCTCAGTTCAGGGATCGACAGGGTCACCGGGAACTGCGCGCCGCCGCCCGAGCTGTCGCCCGCCAGGGCCAGGCTGCTGACAATCTCCACGGTGCCTTTCAGGCGTTCGCCGGCAAAACCATCGCCGAGGATCTCCACGCTTTGCCCTGGGTGCAGTTGGTTGATGTCCAGCTCCGAGACCTTGCTGACAATCTTCAGCCGCTCGATGTTGGCCAGGCCGAACAGCACCTGGCCCTGGCTGACTTTACTGCCGCTCTGCACCGGGCCACTGGCCTGGGCCGACGCCGCTTGGGACAGGTTAAGGCCGGGGGCGGGCACCACGATTCCGGCAAAGGGCGCGAGCACGTGCTGGCCCGCCAGCAGGCTGCGCAGGGCCTCGTATTTTACCGTGGCGTTGGTCAGTTCCATCTCGGCGATCTGCCGGTATTCGCCTTGGCCTTGGGCCAGCGCTTGCTGCAATTCGCCCTGGGCCGCGACCTGGTCCAGACGCTGGGCCTGCACCTGCTGCTGCAGGTCATCCAGTTCGTTGCGCGGGATGATGCCTCGGGCAAACAGGGTCTGGCTTTCCCGCAGTTTGCGCTCGGAGCTGGCCAGGGCCATTTCCGACGAGCGCAGGGCGCGCCGGGCTCGCGCCACCTGGGCGCCATTGTTCCAGTCCTGTAGTTCCTGCACGGCGCGCCGGGCCTTGAATTGGGCCGACAGGGCGTCGCGCAGTTGGATCTGCAGCAGGCTGGGGTCCATTTCCAGCAGCACCTGGCCGGCCTCGACCCGTTGCCCCTGTTCCACCCGATTGGCCAGGACATTGCCCTCGAACGGCGCGCTAAGGGTGATGGTCTGCTGCGGCTCGATCTTGCCCACCAAGCCAATCTGATGCACCAGTGGTGTGGGCTGGACATCGATCCAGCGGCCTTCGGCCACCGGGCCCGCCGTGCTGCTGCGATCGCCGAGCGCGAGGGCACCTGCCAGCACCAGCACGCCTAGCAGCGCCACGCCGTACAGGCGGCGTTTTTTATTCGGGTCAGTAGTCATTGAGGGCAATGTCCCAGCTCTCCAGCGTCATGCCCAGGGTCAGATCCAACTGGGTCTGGGCGTTGAGGTAGGCAATCAATGCGTTCAGCCGCGCATTTTGCGCATTGCGCAGGTCGCCCTCATAACTCAGCACCTGGAAGTTGCTGGAGCGTCCGGCGCCGAGCTTCTCCCGCTCGATCTCCAGCTTGCGCTGGGACAGGTCCACCGCGCGCTGGGCAATTTCGTACTGCCGCCAGCGGGTGCCGAGGTCGCGCACCACATCCGTGACACTGCGTTCCAGGGCCTGGCGAGCATCGGCCAGGAGGATTTCCTGGTTCTCCACATCGACCCGGGCGTGCACTTCGGCTTGGCGGGTGCTGAGGTCGCCAATGGGAATCTGCACCTGGACCCCGGCGTAACTGTCCCAGCGCCGCCCCGCGCCATTGCTGTCGTTGTTGTCGTAGCGGTCGCGGACCTGATTGGCCCCCGCCACCAGCGACACGTCCCAGCGGCCCTGGTCCTTGGCAATCACCAGGTTCAGGTCGGCCTGCTGGCTGCCCAGCAGCGTCGCCAGGTATTCCGGTTGCTGGACCTGGGCCAGACGCAGCGCCTGCTGCGGGTCGATGCTGACTCGGCTGGCTTCCAGGGCCTCACTGGCGCGGATCGGCGTCGACAGGTCCAGGGCCAGCAGGCGCAGCAGGCTCAAGCGATTGATGTCCACCTGGTTCTGCGCCTCTTCCACCCCCAGCTCCTGGGTGGCGATGTCGGCTTCGGTCTGGACGATTTCGAACTCGGCCATGCGCCCTGCGTCAATCAGCGCCCGGTTGACGTCCAGCAGGGCGCGGGCGCGTTTCAGCGCTTGCTGGACGATGCTCAATTGTTCCTGGGAACGCAGCAGTTCGCGGTAGGCGCTGATGATGTCGGTGATGGTCTGGCTCACCGTGGACTTGAGGTTAAGGCGGTTGGCCTGCTCGGTGATCCGCGCCAGGCGCAGGGGCGCGGTGGTCACGTCCCAGCCGGCACCGCGCAGCAGCGGCTGGATGATCGCCAAGTCGAGGCCGTCGCTGCGGTAACGCCCGGCGCGGTCGGCGCGGCTCAGTTCCTGGGTCCAGGCCATGCTCAGGCGGGTGCCGTATTGCCCCAGCAGGCTGGTGGTGGGGGACAGCCGCGCATCGCGCCCACGGTCATCGCTGCCCTGGTTGCTCAGGTAGCTGCCATTGATCAGCAGCTTGGGGTTGAAGGCGTCTTCAGAGACCCGCAAGTCGAACTTTTGCGCCACCCGTTGCAGGTAGGCACTGCGGATCCCTCGGTTATTGCGCAGCCCCAGGTACACCGCGTCGCCCAGGGTCAACTGGGTCAGTTGCTGGCTCAACAGCACACTGCGAGCCTGGGCACTGGCCAGGGACGGGGCCGACGCCGGGGCGGTGAGGGGCTTGGCGGCGAGGCATGCCGGGCTCAGCAGCAGTAATAGCAGCAGGCTGTGGCGGCGATTATTCATCACGCAAGGCCTCCACCGGTTGCAGGCGCGAGGCGGCAACGGCCGGGTAGAAGCCGAAGAACAGGCCGATCAGCAAGGTGCTGCCCACCCCAAGGGGCAAGGCCAGCGGCGCCAGGCTGAAGGGCCATCCCGAGAGCCGCGCATAGCTGTAGGCCGCCAGCAGCCCCAGCACCGCGCCGCACAGGGCGCCGAGGGCGGTGAGGGTGACGGCCTCCAGCAGAAACAGGTTGCGAATGTCTCGACGGCGGGCGCCGAGGGCCATGCGGATGCCGATCTCCCGACGTCGTTCGGCAACGTTCATCAACATCACGTTCATCACCCCAACACCGCCTCCCACCAGGGAAATGCCCCCCAGGGCCAGCAACAGGTAACCGAAGGTGCGGCTCTGGCGGGTCATGCCGTCGATGATCTGCTGAGGGATCTGCACCTCGACGTCCCGCCCCGGCAGTTGCCCCTGCAAGGCCTCGCGCAGCGCTCCGGCCACCGTGACCATGTCCTGTCCCGGGGCGGCCCGGGCAATCAGGTTGCTGACCTGGGCCGTGGTGCTGATGCGGCCCATGCCTTCCAGAGGCAGGAACAGCGAGTCGTCGGCCTGTACCGGCACCAGAACAGCACCCGGCTGGTGCTGCAGGATACCGATCACCAGGAACAGGTAATCGTTGACGCGGATCCGGTCCCCCAGGGTCAGTGGGTCGCCTGGTGCGCCCAACGCCCGGGCGAGCTGGGCACCGACCACCGCGTAGGTTTCATGACGGTCGTAGGCCGAGATAAAACGCCCAGCCTCTACACGCAGGCGCAGGGCATCGGGCAACTGTTCGGTGCTGCCCACCAGGTTGGCGTTGACGGTGCGGCCATGGAACAGCACCGGGCCGCTGAACAGCATCACCGGCGCCAGGTAGCGGACCCCGGGCAGGGCCTGCTGCAGGGCTGGGATATCCAGACGGATCGGCGCGCCGCTGCGCACGCCGCCGGACTCGGGAAACTGCACCGCCAGGGTGTCGGTGCCCATGTCCTGGAAGATCGCCGCGGCGTCGGCGGCGGCGTTGTGGCCGATATTGATCAGGGCCACCACCGACGAACTGCCGATGACGATCCCCAACAGGGCCAGGACCGAGCGCTTGCCCAGGGTCCGCAGGCTGATCCAGGCTTCATGGCACAACTGGCTGGCGCTGGGCTCGACCTTGAGGTTCATGCCGGGCAGGCCTCCCGCACGCGGCCTTGGTGCACGCGGATCTGCCGCGTCAGGCGCTGGGCGATCTGGGCATCGTGGGTGACGATGATCAGGGTCACCCGGCGCTCGCGGTTCAAGGTCAGGAGCAGGTCCATGATGTCTTGAGCGGTATGGCTGTCGAGGTTGCCGGTGGGTTCGTCGGCGAGGATCAGCGAGGGTTCGCCCACCAGCGCCCGGGCAATGGCCACGCGTTGGCGCTGGCCGCCGGAAAGGTCGGCCGGGCGATGCTCGGCACGCTCCGCCAGGCCGACCCGTTCCAGCAAATGCCGGGCCCGTTGCAGCGACTCGCCCCGGGGCACCCCGCGGTAGCTCAGGGGCAGGGCGACATTGTCCAGGGCGCTGAGGCGCGGCAGTAGGTTGAAGCTCTGGAAGACAAAGCCGATCTGTTGATTGCGCAGGGCCGCCAGTTGGTCCGGGCTGGCTTTGAGAATGTCGTGGCCGGCAAAGCGGTAGTGGCCGCTGTCGGGCAGGTCGAGCAGGCCGAGTATGTTCAGCAGGGTGCTTTTGCCGGAACCGGAGGCGCCTAGGATGGCGCAGCTTTCGCCGGCTTCGATGCGCAGGCAGACGTCTTGCAGGATGTGCAGCGGTTGCTCCGCCAGCCGATAGCTTTTGCCGATGCTTTGCAGGGAGATGAAACCCGGATCAACCATGGTGTCTGTCATTGCCTGGCGCGCCATCCGGCTCGACGCACTGCGGCAACGGGGCCCTCCAGGGTTAGCCGGAGGAGGGACGAAGGCAGGCTCAAGCTTGGTTTTATTTATTATTTTTAAAAAATTGTTTTGAATAGTAGCGGCGATCAACGGCCTGCGCCAGCCGTCCGGGGCCCCGGAAAATGGGTTTTTCTGCACCCTGATGCGGGCAAAACCGGCCAGTCAGAAAAAACCCGGGCTGGCCCCAGGCGTCTGGCAAACGCTTGCTTTTAGGGGACTTGACCGGTATAAAAAATCAAATTTTTTTTTAAAACACTGTTCGCTCGGTCAGTTTTTTACCCAGCCAAAGGTTAGCCTCCATGGTCGCAAAGAAGCTCAGTGCCCCCAACCTCACCAAGACCCGACTGCTGGAAGCCACCGAAGCACTGTTTATCAAATACGGTTATGACGCGGTGCTGCTGCGACAGATTACCGAACGTGCCCAGGTCAACCTGGCAGCCGTGAACTATCACTTCGGCGACAAGGATTCGCTGATGAAGGCCCTGCTGATGCAGCGCCTCGGCCCCCTCAACGATCAGCGTCTGGAACTGCTGGCCAAGTGTGAAGAACAGGCCAGCGGTCCCCTGGATTGCGAAACCCTGTTGGGGGTGCTGTTTGCCCCGGCCATGGGCCTGGAGCGCAGCGACGAATCCGGCGGCCAGGAAGGGCGTTCTTTTATCCGCTTTCTGGGCCGGGTCTACAGCGACACCTCGCCGTTTATCCAGGAATACCTCAAGGAGCACTATCAGCCGGTGTTCGAGCGCTTCTTCAAGGCGTTCGCCCTGGCCTTGCCGGACCTGCCGCGCAACGAACTGGGGGTGCGCCTGCAATTTGCCCTCAAGGCGATTTCCGGGGTCATGGCCGGCACCGAGCTGCGCCTGTTGATGCAGGCCATGAGCCTGGGCCGGCCGGCCACCGACGCGGAAGTCATGGCCAAGTTGATCAGCCTGGTGTCGGCGGCCATCCGCGCGCCCATGCAAGACCCGGAATCCGAACAGGCCCTGGAGCAGGTGCTGGCCACCCAACGCTTGTTGCGTCAGCAGACCCTGGGCGCACTCGCCGGCAGCTGACGGCTGTTTTACACTCGCCGCCATCCAGCGCAGGGGGAGCACAGATGGTCAACGGAATGTGGCGGGTATGGTCGGCGGTGGCGGTGTTGTGCCTGGCGTCATTCACCATGGTCACCAGTGAGTTCGCCCCCATCGGCCTGCTGTCGCTGATGGCCGCGGACCTGGGCCAGGACCCGGCCACCCTTGGGCTGACGGTGACCCTCTATGCCTGGATCGGCGCTGCCAGCGGCTTGCTGGCCCATTGGTTCAGTCGTCGGGTGCCACGCAAAGTCCTGCTGATTGCGCTGATGTTGATCCTTGCTGCGGCCAATGCCTTGTCGGCGCTGTCGGCAAACTTTCCTTCCTTGTTGGCGGCCCGTGCCCTGGGCGCGGTGGCCCATGGCGTGTTCTGGGCCACCGTGGCGGCCACCGCCGCCAGCATTGCGCCACCTCGGCGCCTGGGCCTGGCCACCTCGATCGTGCTTGGCGGCATCACCCTGGCCACTGTCCTGGGGGTGCCCCTGGTCAACCTGATCGGCCAATACAACGGTTGGCGCCAGGCCTTCCTCGGGCTGGGGCTGATGTGTTTGCTCAGTGCCGTGGCGATGTTCGCCAGCCTGCCATCCATGGCCTTGCAAGCCGCGACCGAGAGCGGCGGTTATGGCGCCGTGCTGCGGCGTCGGGACCTGCTGCTGACCTACCTGATCACCGGGCTGACTGCCGCTGCGCACTTTGCCGCCTACACCTTTATCGAACCCTATATCGGCCAGGTGCCGGGCATCACGCCGTATCTGATTGCCAGCCTGTTGTTCACCTTTGGCGCCGCAGGGTTTATCGGCAACCTGTTAAGCGCGCTGCTGCTGGATCGCTACCTCAAGGGGTTTATCCTCGTGACCTTGCTGGGGCTGGCCACGGCCCTGATGCTGCTGGGCGCTTATGGCCCGGCCTTGGGCCTGCCGATGGTGGTGGGCTTGCTGGGCCTGTGGGGCGTTTCCATTGCCGCGTTGTTCACGGCCTTGCAGACCTGGGTGCTGCGCATTGCCGGGCCCGATACCGTGCCGGCTGCAGCGCTGCACACCGCAGTGCTGAATGCTGCCATCGGGGTTGGGGTGATTGCCGGTGGGCACAGCCTGGCCAGCAGCGGCGTGGCCTCGGCCATGATGACCGCGAGCCTGGTGATTGTGCCGGCCCTGTTGTTGATGCTGTTTTTGCAGCTACGGGCCAGGACGCAGCCGTTGCCGGCTGCGTAAGGGTGCTTCAGGCCGCGGTCACGGCCCGTACCTGGCGGCGCTGCCAGAACGGTGCCTGTTGCCAGCGTTGTTCCTGCTGGTACCAGGCGCCCAAATGCGCCGTGTAGGCCTGTTCGATGCGGTTCAGCTCGGCCGCGTAATCCGTCAGCGCCGAAGGCTGCCCTTGCAGGCAGCGATAGGCCGTTTCAGCGCCGGCCAAACCGGTGTACAGCGCATTGAACAGCCCCTGGGCCGACAGTGGATCGAACGCCAGTGCCGCATCGCCCACCGCCAGCCAGCCGGTGCCGCAACAGCGGTCGAGGCGGGCACTGTGGGCCGCGCAAAAACCACTGCGCGGCGCCTGTCCAGGGTCAAGGAGATGGGGCAGGGCGCTGTCCGCCAGTCGAGCCAGTAACGCCTGCCCGGAGTGGGCGCTGGCGGCGGCCGGCAGGTCCGCGTCGGTGTAGAAATTCACCAGGCGCTGCCCGCCGGGCAACGCTGCGCTGTACCACCAACCCTGTGCTTCCGCCCACAGGTCGCTGATGCCGTCGCTGTCGGCCCGGTCCTTGCCCAGCAGCCAGCCACACACCAGCTTGTCGCTGACCCGGCGCTGGGCGCCCAAGTGCCGAGCCAGCCAACTGCCGCGTCCGCTGGCATCCACCAACACCCGACACTGCACCTCGAAGGTTCGCCCCTGGCGCTGCAACGCCACGCACCAGGGGTGTTCCTCGTCAGGGCGC
This sequence comes from Pseudomonas morbosilactucae, assembly GCF_023241665.1. Lineage (NCBI taxonomy): Bacteria > Pseudomonadati > Pseudomonadota > Gammaproteobacteria > Pseudomonadales > Pseudomonadaceae > Pseudomonas > Pseudomonas morbosilactucae. The sequence continues at coordinate 143,355 of NZ_JALQCX010000010.1, forward strand.
GGGTGCACCCGAAGAATCCGGGTCTGCTGCAACAAGGCGGCCCCGCGGGCCTGGGCCACCGTCGCCAGCCAGGCATCAAAGCGTGGCCGGTCCAGGTGCCAGCCCGGACCGTCAAGGTTGCGCAACGCGTCCTGCTGCATCGGCTTGTCCGTACCCCAGGTGCTGCGGGTGCTGTAGCAGGGCGGGTGGCCCTGCTGCAAAAACGCCTGCTGCAGGCCCATGTCCCGCAGCAGCCGCCCGGCAGCCGCCGGCAGCGATTCACCCAACCCGGCGAAGGGCTCCAGCGCTTTGTCCACCAGCAACACCCTGGCTTGGGGCGCCAGGTTCAAGGCCAGCGTGCACGCCGCCGGCCCCGCGCCCAGCACCAGCACATCGGCGTTCAGCCGATTGCTGGCGGCCATCAGCCGGGCAGCCCGCGTGGGAAGCGCCGGACTTTCTCGATGGTCATGATGTCCACCGATCCCGCTCGTGTGCCAGTGATCGCCCCGACCTGCAAGGCCGTGTGCTCCTCGGACGTGGTGTGGGGCTTGGCACTCGGGTTGGGCTGATCGGGAATTGGCAGGTGCTGGTCCTCGACCTCGATCACAGCCGGGAAATGCTCGCGATCACTGGGCCCCGGGTGCACCTCCACCACGCCCAGGTGATCGAAGTGGTGAATCATGTTGTTGATCTGGTCGGTGTAGCTGGTGCTGCCCAGCGGGTCGATCCAGGCCGCGCGGTTGGCGAAGGCGGCAAGGCGTTCGCCAAGGGGTTTTTCCTCGTCCATGACGATGCGGTAGTTGTGCTTGGTCAGCACCTCATTGGGCACCCGCGCCGGCCAGAAGCTCGGCACATAGGGGTCGTAGTTCTTGTCGTAGCCGGAGCGGCAGCTGGCCGAGTCCGTCTGCCAGGGCACCGCCATCCAGCGCGTCAGGCCCCCGGCCTGCTGGCCGTACAACGGGCCGTTGGGAATGGTCAGCCAGTCGCTGGTGAACACCTCTCCCAGGCCCGGGGCGACCCAGCCGTCGAGGGCGTGGGCCAGGCGGAACGGGGCCATGTACATCGTGCTGCTGCGCACCGGCCAGGTGATTTCGCAACCGGGGTGGAAGGCGTCCGCGAGGCAGAACTCCAGGGCGGCGCGGGTCAGGGTGTCGCCTCGTTCCGCCAGGGGCACGTCGTCGATGTCCTGGGGCCATACACGCTCGGGGTCGTAGTCTTCAACGAAGTTACCCGCGGCCCACTCCCACAACAGGGCCATCTGGGTCTTGCCCAGGGTGCTGTTCTGCCGCGGCGTGTGGGCCGCCGGCACGGCCATGGCGTCGCCGTAGATCCACGGCCAGGGCTTGGGTGACCAGCTGTCCACCTCGTAGTTGCGGAACTGGTTGGCGATGCTGTGTCGCCAGTCGTGGTTGGCGGTGCTGCCATCGGCCAGGCGCGCCAGGGTTTCGGGGCTGCTCAGGTCGTTCACGCCTTTCCAGCCGAAGCCTGCGGCAAAGCCGGCGTTGACCCATTGCAAACCGGCCATGCGCTCGAAGATCGGCAGGATCTCCAGGGTGAAACTCGGCCGGCTCGGGCACGCCAGGGTGCCGGCGTCGATGGCCACGTCGCGCATCAGGTCCCACATGGTGCGCACGGATTTGCGCTGGGGCCCGAAGTTGGGCGGGCCGACGATGATCCAGGCCGGGTCCACCAGCAACGCCTTGCCGTCCAGGGTCACCTGGGCTGTTACCGGGCCATCGGAGACATCGTCGTGCCAGCCTTCGTTGTTGGCGAAGGTGATGGCCCGGCTGTCGTCCCAGGACGCAGACACGCCATGGCCGCCAAGCACCACCAGCCGCCCCTGTTTGTCGGTGAAGATTTCCCCCAGGTACACCGGGGTGCCCATGAATTGGCCGTCGTCGAAACGTTGCACCTTGGAATCCTTGCCCGTGACGCTGCGCGCCTTGGGGGTGATGGCCAGGCGAGTACGGTCGGCCACGGCGGCGTTGCGCAGGGTGCTGGGCGGCGCCGAGGCGGCTTCGGGAATGTCCAGGGCCAGCTGGAAGCCGTACCAGGCGGCCTTGGTGTTGGCCAGTTGCACCTGCCATTGGATTTTGGCGTTATCCGGGGTCAGTTCGCGGACGATCTCGCCCTTGGCATTGACCCCGTACACGCGAAAGCGCGCGGCCTGGCGTTTCAGGGCCTTCTTGGCGTCACGGTAGAAACCTGGTTTTTCCGGGGCCGGGTTGGGCACTTCGGGGCCGATGAACCATTCTGTCTGGCTATTGCCCACCCGGGCCACGCCGATTGCCGGGTAAATCACCGCCTTGACGATGCACTGATCCTTGACCTCGGGCTCGGGCCGATCCACCCGGGTGTCCGCGGCCGGGGCAAAGGGGCAGCGTGCCGGGCGCGGCTGGGGCGGGTCCTGCAGGCTCTGGCCGTTGGCTTCATGGCGCAGGTGTGCACCTGCGGCGTAGGCCATTTTGCGCGCCTCAGCGATGGAACCCACCGGGGTCTGCTCCAGGGGCAGGCGCCAGATGTTGAACCCCAGGCCCTGGCCGTATTCGGCCTGGCCGCGCTCGCTGACGTCCTGTTGCGCCAGGGTCAGGGTCGCCACGTGGACGAAGGGGCTCTCGGCTTCCGGCCACTCCACGGTGGCCTGGTCCAGGGGCATGCTGGCGTCGTTGGTGCGCAACTGCACCATGAAGCGGAAGCGGTATTCGCGCTGGGACAGGCGCTGGCCCAGGTCCACCGCCAGGTAGTCGAGCTGGTTGTTGGCGACGTTCTCCGGCGGGGTCTCGGGGTCCAGGCGGAACTTGACATAGCGCTGCTCGCCGGAATGGAACGGCAGGATCGCCCAGTACTGGGTGGTCAGCACGCTGCCTTCGATGGTGCGGCCCATGCGGTTGAGGATGTCGTTGGTCTTGGGGTGTTTCTTCAGGTAGCCGGGGTAATCCTGGGCGACCACGCCGGCGTAGGTGAACTCGACCATTTCCTGGGCGTTGTCGACAAAGAACACCGGGAAGTTCTGCATGATGAAATCGGCGGTGTCGCCGTCATCCCCCAGGGCCTTGGGGCCGGGCACGCCGAACAGCTTGATGCCGATGCCCAGGGTGCTGCCCAGGTCGGGGGACGTGGGCGTGGTGTCGCTGGAAAACCGTACCCAGGCCTGCAGGCTTTGATGGGCGAAGACCCCGACTTTCAGTTCATCGGGAATGTCCTTGCACATCTCCAGGCGCCCGTGGGCGACGCCGTGCAGCTTGCGAAACACCGCCCGTTCGGCAGGGTGCTGCCCCAGGTCGATGCGTTTTTTCTGCACGATATCGACGAACATTTCCGTCAGGCGTTCGGGGGCTTGTTCAGGCTGATCAAAACACGGGGGTGGCAGATAGGTGTCCTTGCTCATGGCATCGCTCCTTGCTGTGGTTCGAGCCGTCTGTCGGCTCAGCCAAAGCACTATAGCTGCCTAATGTCATTGCGCCATTTCCGCAGAAAAGTTGTTGATACCGAGCGCGGGCAAGGGCCGGGCGGAGTCATTCGACAGGTGAATACTGCTCGGGGGCGGAGCAGGCTTCTGCTAGGGTTCGGCGCGTGCGCAGGGCTTTAAGGGAGACCGCGATGGACCCGTACCAACAGCATGTTCTGAACGTCAACGGCATCCGCTTGAGTGTGCAAGTGGCCGGCCCCGAGCACGGTCGCCCCGTGTGGCTGCTGCATGGCTTTCCCGAGTGCTGGTACTCCTGGCGGCGTCAGGTGCCGGCACTGGTGGCCGCTGGCTATCGGGTGTTTGTCCCGGAGCTGCGCGGTTACGGCGCCAGCGATGCGCCCGACGCGGTGGAGGATTACGACCTGCTGACCCTGTGCGCCGACATCCAGGGCGCCATGGACGCCTTCGGCCAGCGCCAGGTGGCGATGGTCGGGCACGACTGGGGCGCCATGCTGGCCTGGTACCTGGCCTTGCTGGAGCCGGAGCGTATCCAGGCCCTGGTGACTTTGTCGGTGCCCTTTGCCGGGCGCCCAAGACGCCCGGCCACCGAGATCATGCGCGAACTGCATGGCGAGCGTTTCAACTACATCCTCTATTTCCAGACGCCGGGGGTAGCCGAGGCCGAGATGGATGCTGACCTCGACGCCTCATTGCGCCTGTTTATGGGCAATGCCGGGGCGCTGCTGCAACCACGCCCGGCTGACGCCCGCCTGTTCGACGGGATCCAGGTGCCGAGCGGGTTGCCGGCCTGGTGCAGCGAGGCGGACTTTGCCCGCTACCGCCAGAGCTTTGCCGGTCGGGGGTTTCGCGGGGCCCTGAACTGGTACCGCAACTTTGAACGCAACTGGCAGCGCAGCGAGTTTCTGGCCGGGGCCCAGGTGACGCAGCCCACCTTGTTCCTGATCGGCGACCAGGACCCGGTCGGCGTGCTTGAAGCCCACACCCTGAAGCGCATGCCCGACAGCGTGCCGCATCTGGAAACCCAGGTGCTGGCGGACTGCGGGCACTGGATCCAGAGCGAGCAGGGGGACGAGGTGAATCGCCACCTGCTGGCGTTCCTCAGTCGTACCTATCCGCCCCGCTGATACGCCGGCCCTAGCCGAGGGTTTCCCGCAGGCGATGCCAGAGCATGCCCAGGGCCAGCAACGGCGCGCGCAAGGCCGGGCCGCCGGGGAAGGTCATGTGCGGCACTGCGCTGAAAATATCCAGGCCCTGGCTGTGTCCGGCATGGATGGCTTCGGCCAGCAGCCGGGCGCTCCAGTGGGTCACGTTCAAGCCGTGCCCGGAATAGCCCTGGGCATAAAACACGTTGGGGTACTGGCGCAGCCGGCCGACCTGGGGGAAACGATTGGCGGTGATGCCGATCTTGCCGCCCCACTGGTAGTCGATGGCCACGTCCGCCAGTTGCGGGAACACCTTGAGCATCTTCGGCCGCATATAACCGGCGATGTCCGTCGGGTCCCGCCCGGAGTAGTGGCAGGCGCCGCCGAACAGCAAGCGCCGGTCTGCCGAAAGCCGGTAGTAGTCGAGGCCGACTTTCTGGTCGCACAGCGCCAGGTTCTGCGGAATCAGTTGCGCGGCCAGGGCCTCGGGCAAGGGGGCAGTAGCGATGATGTAGCTGCCCGCCGGCAGCACCTTGCCACTCAGGCGCGGTTCCAGATCGTCCAGGTGCGCGTTGCAGGCCAGCACCAGGCTGCCGGCACGCACCGTGCCCGTCGCGCACCGCACCTGCACGGTTTCGCCGTGGACCAGCTCCAGCACCGGACTGCGCTCAAACACCTTGACCCCCAGCGCCGCGGCCACCCGCGCCTCGCCCTGCACCAGGTCCAACGGGTGCAGGTGGCCGGAACCCATGTCCACCAGCCCTCCGGCGTAGGCCGAAGAACCCACCACCTGGGCCATGTCGGCACGGTTCACCAGGTGGGTGTCGTAGGTGTAACCCAGGGCGGCCAGGCTCGCTTGCTCGGCCTTGAATGCCGTGAACTGGGCCGGGGTATTGGCTAACTCGCAAAAGCCCCAGCGCAGGTCGCAGTCGATGCTGTAGCGGGCGATGCGTTCGGCCACCAGGGCCACCGAATCGATCCCCGCCCGTTGCAGGTACTGCACCCCCTGTTCGCCGACGTAGCGGGCAAAACCACTGACGTCGTGGCCGATGCCACGGATCAGTTGCCCGCCGTTGCGCCCGCTGGCGCCCCAGCCGATGCGCTGGCCTTCGAGCAGCACCACCGAAAGCCCGCGCTCGGCCAGTTCAATGGCCGCGTTGACCCCGGTAAAGCCACCGCCGACCACACACACGTCGGCCTGCAGGTCGCCGTCCAGGGCCGGGTAATCGGCCATGGAGCGGGCCGAGGCCGCGTAGTAGGAGCGGGCGTGTTCCAGGTTGGGCCTGCTCATTTGTTGGACTTCACTTTGCTCCAGGATCGGGTCATCACACGCATGATGGCCGGGCTCGGGGTGCTGGAGATGTAGAGCTTGTCCAGCACCTCTTGCGGCGGATAGACCTCGGGGTTGTTCACCAGCTCAGGGTCCATGAACGGTTTGGCCGCCGGGTTGGGGTTGGCGTAGCCGACGTAGGCGCTGACCTTGGCGATCACTTGCGGGTCCAGCAGGTAGTTGATGAAAGCGTGGGCCTCCTTGACGTTGCCGGCGTCGGCAGGAATGGCCAGCAGGTCGAACCACAGGTTGCTGCCTTCCTTGGGAATGGAGTAGGCCACGTTCACCCCATTCTTGGCTTCCTTGGCTCGGTTGGCGGCCTGGAACACGTCACCGGAGTAGCCGAAGGCCACGCAGATATTGCCGTTGGCCAGGTCGCTGACGTACTTGGAGGAGTGGAAGTAGGTGATGTAAGGGCGGATCGCCAGGAGCTTGGCCTCGGCCTTTTGATAGTCCTCGGTTTTCTCGCTGCGCGGGTCCAGGCCCAGGTAGTTGAGCACCGCCGGGAAGACTTCGTCCGGCGAGTCCATCATCGACACCCCGCACTGGCTGAGCTTTTTCAGGTTTTCCGGTTCGAACAGCACCGCCCAGGAGTCGATCTTGTCGATGCCCAGCACCTGTTTGACCTTGTCGACGTTGTAGCCGATGCCGTTGGTGCCCCACAGGTAAGGCACCGAGTGCAGGTTGCCCGGGTCGTTTTTTCTCCAGCAGGGCCAGGAGTTTCGGGTCCAGGTTCTGCCAGTTGGGCAACTGCGCGCGGTCCAGCTTGAGGAAGGCCCCGGCCTTGACCTGGCGCGCCAGGAAGTGGTTGGACGGCACCACCACGTCGTAGCCGGTGCGCCCGGCCAGCAACTTGCCCTCCAGGGTTTCGTTGGAGTCGAAGACGTCGTAGACCACCTTGATCCCGGTCTTGGCCTGGAAGTCGGCGAGGGTGGTCTCGCCGATGTAATCGGTCCAGTTGTACACGCTGACGCTGGGCGCGGCCTGGGCCAGGCCGCTGCACAGAACGGCCAGGGCCGCCGGAACCACTGCTTTGAATAGACGCATATCGACACCTCTTCGGGTTGTTTGCAGGTTATGGAGTGCTTACACGCTGAGCAGCAGGAACTCACGTTCCCAGGAGCTGATCACGCGCTTGAAGTTCTCATGTTCGGCACGTTTGACCGCCACATAGCCACGCACGAACTTGCGCCCCAGGTAGCGTTCGATGGTTGGGCAGTCCTCCATGTGGGCCAGGGCGTCCTCGATGGTGATCGGCAGGCGCAGGTTGCGCCGTTCATAGGCGCGGCCTTCGACCGGGGCGCTGGGCTCGATGCCTTCGATCATGCCCAGGTAGCCGCACAACAAGCTGGCGGCAATCGCCAGGTATGGGTTGGCGTCGGCGCCGGGCAGGCGGTTTTCCACGCGCATCGCCTCGGGGCTGGCGGTGGGTACGCGCAGGCCGACGGTGCGGTTTTCCTCGCCCCATTCCACGTTCACCGGCGCCGAGGTGTCGGGCAGGAAGCGGCGGAACGAGTTGACGTTGGGGGCGAACATCGGCAGCACCTTGGGGATGTACTTCTGCAGGCCGCCGATGTGGTGCAGGAACAGTTGGCTTTTCTCGCCGTTGGCGTCGACGAAAATCGGCTTGCCGGTACCGATCTCCACCACGCTCTGGTGCAGGTGCATGGCGCTGCCGGGCTCGTCGGCAATCGGCTTGGCCATAAAGGTCGCGGTGACGTTGTGCTTGAGCGCCGCCTCGCGCAGGGTGCGCTTGAACACGGTGATCTGGTCGGCCAGGTCGAGGGCGTCGCCGTGGCGGAAGTTGATCTCCATCTGCGCCGGGCCGTCTTCGTGGATCAGCGTGTCGAGGTCCAGGCCCTGGGCTTCGCACCAGTCGTAGACGTCTTCGAACAGCGGGTCGAATTCGTTGGCGGCGTCGATGGAGAACGACTGCCGGCCACTTTCGGCGCGGCCCGAACGGCCCAGGGGGGCCTTGAGAGGCAGGTCCGGATCTTCGCAGCGCTGGGTCAGGTAGAACTCCATTTCCGGGGCAACGATGGGCTGCCAGCCTTGGTCGGTGTACAGCTGCAGGACTTTTTTCAGCACGTTGCGCGGCGACAGCTCCACCGGGTTGCCGAACTTGTCGAAGGTGTCGTGGATCACGATGGCGGTGGGTTCGATGGCCCAGGGCACCACGTACATTCCCGCCGCGTCGGGGCGGCAAATCATGTCGATGTCGGCCGGGTCGAGCAGTTCGTAGTACAGGTCGTCGTCGACAAAATCCCCGGTTACCGTTTGCAGCAAGACACTTTCCGGCAGGCGCATGCCGCGCTCATGGAGGAACTTGTTGGTGGGGGCGATCTTGCCGCGGGCGATGCCAGTCAAGTCGCTGACCACGCACTCTACTTCGGTAATCTTGTGATCTTTCAGCCAGGAGGAAAGCTGATCGAAAGGGGCGTTCATAAAGACCTCGTCAATGGGTTCGGCTGCGTCGGGGGAGGTCGACAAGGCTTCCCCTGCGGCGCATTGGCGACTATCTTGGGCGACCCTTGTGTGTTCCATCTATCCACTTTAAGCAGCACCAAAACGCACCAAACGAGTGCGTAAGGTCTCCCATGACAGCGTCCAGTGCGTTCCAGGTCCAAGCCTTCAAGACCGTCGATGTGGCCGAGCAAATCCGCGCCACACCCGGTTGGGTCCAGCAATACCAGCAGATGTCCCCCGGGCATTTTGCCGGGCAGGTGCGCTACCTCGACCTGCAAGGCGTGGAGATCTACGAGGAGTGCATGAACACCCGGGTCGAGCAGAATTTCAGCGCGCCCCAGGGCGCCTTGGCGTTTTGTTTCGACCGCAGCGACAACGCCCTCTACCTGCTCAATGGCGAGAGCCGCAACATCTGGATCACCCCCGAGAACTACCAGGAAGTGGCGGTGGTGTTCGGCCCTGAATTCGTCCAGCGCCAGGGGCTGGGCATGGAACGCCTCAACGGCTTGTTCATGTCCCCCCTCAATGGCCAGCAGAACGCGCTGTTCGGCCGCTGGCTCAGCAGCACCCTGACCCAACTCTCGCAAACCTTCGACCCGCCCAGCCGCGAGGCCTTGACCCAGCAACTGCTGGAAGACTGCCTGTACCTGCTCGACAGTGCCTGCGTGGGCCTGGAACGTGGCGCCTTGCAGCGCCGCAGCGAGGAGCGGGCGATCATGCAGCGGGTTGGGGAATGGGCCGCAGACGCGGCGGAAGACAGCGTCAACCTGCTGCAACTGGCCGACGTTGCCGGGGTGTCCCTGCGCCAGCTGCAAAGTGCCTTCAAAGCCTTTACCGGCCTGGCCCCGGCCCACTGGCTGCGCCTGCGCCGACTCAATGGCGCGCGCCGCGAACTGCTGCGCCGCAATGCCGAAGACACCACCGTGGCCGAAGTGGCCATGCACTGGTCGTTCTGGCACCTGGGGCGCTTCTCCAGCAGCTACCGGGCGCTGTTCAAAGAGCTGCCCAGCGAAACCCTGAAGCGCCGCAGCGCCTGAGTGCCAGGCGCTGTTTCGGTTCAGCTTCAGTCGCCCCAGCACCTTCAGATAGTCGGTCTAAGCTAAGGCTCACCGGTGTCGATAGCCTGACAACGCAGTGACTCTTTCCCACACCACTGTCTGCAATGGGTGCCTTATGTTTAACAATGGACTGAAAAAAGACCTGCTGGCGAAAGATGCTGAACTCCTGTCCCTGCGACAGCTGCTGGCGGGGCTGAGTGAAGAAATGATTTCACTGACCATCGACACGGAATTTCGCATCCTGGCTTTCAACCCGTTATTCAGCAAAGCCCTGGGCTACCGCGACGACCAATTGATCGGTCGGCCGATGATGGACATCGTGCCCGGTTACGTTAAAAACCTGCCGTGTTTTCGCAACTTCCAGGACGCCGTCGCCCGCGGCACCTCGGTCAGCGACGACTACCGCTACCTGCGGGCGGACGGCAGCCTGGCCTGGTTTCGCGCGGCCTGGCAGCCCATCCGCGACATCAACGGCACGCTCTTGCATGTGCAATGCCTGGCCACCGACGTCACCGCCAGCGTCGAACAGGCCCGGGAAAACGAGTCCTTCATCAACGCCCTGTTGCGCTCCACGGCGGTGATCGAATTCGACCTGAGCGGCAAGATCCTCAAGGCCAACGACCAGTTCCTCAACGCCGTGGGCTACAGCCTGCCGCAGATCCTCGGCAAACATCACAGCATCTTCTGCGAACCCCAGGAAGCGGCCAGCCCGGCCTATGCCGAGTTCTGGAAAAAGCTCAACCGCGGTGAATTCGTTGCCGACCGCTTCAAGCGCATCGACAGCGCCGGCCGCGTGGTCTGGCTGGAAGCCACCTACAACCCGGTCTACGACACCGAAGACAACCTGTGCAAAGTGGTGAAGTTCGCCACCGTGGTCAGTGACGAAGTGGCGCGCCAGGAAGAGGTGAACAGCGCCGCCAGCACCGCCTTCGATATCTCGCAAAAAACCGACCTCAGCGCGCAACGCGGGGCCACGGTGGTCAAGGACACGGTGCAGACCATGAGCCAGATCGCCGAGGAAATGCAGGCCGCGTCCGAAGGCATCGAAGCCCTGGGCAAGCAGTCGCTGTTGATCAGCTCCATCGTCCAGACCATCGGCAGCATCGCCCAGCAAACCAACCTGCTAGCCCTCAACGCTGCCATCGAGGCAGCCCGCGCCGGCGAACAGGGCCGTGGTTTTGCCGTGGTCGCCGACGAAGTCCGGCAACTGGCCGGGCGCACCAGTTCGGCCACCGAAGAGATTGTCGCCGTGGTCCAGCAGAACCAGAAGCTGGTGGACGAGGCCGTGCGGGGTATGGCCAACAGCAAGGACAAAGCCGTGGAAGGCCTGGGGCTGGCTGCTCAGGCCGGGGACGTGATCGTCGAAATCCAGGAAGGCGCCCGGCAAGTGGTGGGGGCGGTAGGGCGCTTTGCCAAACAGTTGAACTGAGCCATGAGGGGAAGGCCGGGCAGTGTGCAAGCGCATGCACATTGCCCGGCATGGTCAAGCGGCGTGCCCGTCAGGTGCAGAAAACTTCAAGCTGAACACCGTGACTTGGCCCGGCGAACTCTGCACCTCGGCGCTGCCCTGGTGCAGGTTCATGATCGAACGCACGATGGCCAGGCCCAGGCCGGTGCCGCCCTGGGCCCGGGCGCGGCTGTGATCCACCCGGTAGAAACGCTCGAACAGGTGAGGCAGGTGCTGCGCCTCGATGCCGGGGCCTGGGTTGCTCACCCGCAGCATGACCTGAGCGGGCGCCTGCTCGATCTCGATGGCCACGACCAGGCCCGTTGGGCAGTGGCGTAGGGCGTTGGACAGCAGGTTGGAAATCGCCCGCTGGATCATCAAGCGATCCCCCTGTACCTGGCCGCTGCCGATCACCTTCAGGCGAATCTGTCGGTCTTCGGCCGCCAGTGAAAACAGATCGACCACCTTCAAGGCCTCATCCTCCAGAGCAATGCCGCGAAATGGCACCAGCGCCGCCGGGTGGCTGACCTGGGCCAGGAACAGCATGTCGCTGACAATCCGATTGACCCGTTCCAACTCCTCGATGCACGACTCCAGCACCGCCTTGTACGCTTCGGGCGGGCGCTCACGGGACAGGGTTACCTGGGCCTTGCCCATCAGGTTGGTGATGGGCGAGCGCAGTTCATGGGCCAGGTCATCGGAGAACTGCGACAGCTGCTGCACGCCATCATCGAGCCGGTGCAGCATGAAGTTAATGCCCTGGGCCAGTTCGCTGAGTTCCTGGGGCATCTGCACCACCGACAGGCGATGACCCAGGTCCTGGGCCGAGATCATCGCTGCCACCTTGCGAAACTGCCGCAGTGGTGCCAGGCCGCGTTGCACCACGGCCCAGGCGCTGAACCCGATCAAGATCAACAGCAACGGCAAGGCCATCAACGTCGAGCGCAGGTAGGCGCTGAGCAAAGCTTCATCGTGGCTGCCATCCATCGACAGCAGCACCGTGAGTGGCGCGCCGCTGGACAGGACAAAGACCTTGGACAGGGTCAGCACCTGGCGGTCTTGCTCATCGGTATGCCGGGCGTAAGCCGGAGTGGGCGTGGCCCGGCTGGCGATCCTGGAAAGCTGGCGTGGGTCGCTGCCACCGTTGCCGAACTGCAGCAGGGGACGGCCTGGCTGTTGCGGGTCGAGGATGCTCAGGCTCAGGTTGTCATGCCCGGTGACCTGATCCAGCAGCATGTGCGGCTGCGAGGTGATCTTGGCGCTGCTGGCGTAAAGCGACAGGCTGTGTTCGACCTGCTGCATTTTCTTTTCCAGGCTGCTGCGGGACAGGCTGTCCAGCTCATGGCTCAGGGCAAAAAACGCCAGCACAGCCAGCAACACAACCAGCAATGCGCCCAGCAGGCTGACGGTCAGGCCCAGGCGCAGCGACAGGCTGGCAGGCTTCATTCCCGAGCCTCCAGCACATAACCGACGCCGCGTAGGGTATGGATCAGTTTGCTGTCGAAAGGGTCGTCGATCTTGGCCCGCAGGCGCCGGATCGAGACCTCGACCACGTTGGTGTCGCAATCAAAGTTCATGTCCCAGACCAGGGAGATGATCTGGGTCCGCGACAACACCTCGCCGGATTGGCGCATCAGCAGGTGCAGCAGGGCGAATTCCTTGGTGGTCAGGTCAATGCGCTGCGCACCGCGAAACGCCCGGTGCCGGCCTGGGTCGAGCTCCAGGTCGGCGACCTTGAGCACCTCGGGCACGGCCCGTTGTTCGCTGCGTCGCAACAGGCTGCGCACCCGGGCCAGCAGCTCGGGAAATTCGAAGGGCTTGACCAGGTAGTCGTCGGCGCCCAGGTCCAGGCCGCGGATCTTGTCGGCCAGGCGCCCCCGGGCGGTGAGCATCATCACCCGGGTGTTGCTGCTTTGCCGCAGGTGCTCAAGCACCCCCCAACCGTCCATGTGCGGCAGGTTGACGTCGAGGATCACCAAGTCATAGATCTGCTGGCGGGCCAAGTGCAGGCCGTCGGTGCCGGAGTTGGCACGGTCCACCACATAACCACTTTCCGTCAGGCCCTGATGCAAGTATTCGACAGTTTTAAGCTCGTCCTCAACGACAAGGATTCGCATGGTGTTTTACCTTTTAAAGAGTGGGGATATTCAATAAGGCAGAAGGCTAAGTTGTTATTGTCGTGGGCTGCCGATGGATGTTGATAAACAGTACTTAGGGATCTTTCGAGGTTTTAAGTGATGGACTCCATCGAGGCGGTATGCACCGCAGGCTAAAGCCTATAGTCGCTACAGGGTCAATCGGTGACGTGATTTAAGTGCCGATAAATCAATGTCTTGTGACAATTCGCCGCAGCCTTTCAGGCTCGTTCAAAGCGCTGCATGGATGCCCTGAGACGACAAGTGCTGCCGGGCGGATATCTGCCCTGTATATGTTTCTACATATTGCCAATTAATGGGTTGAAGTCCCTTAGTTGGGCGGATATTAATCCACAACCCCTGTTCCTGACGGTGGATTACGGATTTGTAATAGTGCAGTCACCTTGCTGATAAGTGCCGACTTCTACATTCACGCCACAGAAGTCTGAGCACCACAGGAAGTTTGAAATTGCCTCGATATAAGCCGTTAGTGATTGTTTCGAAATTAACCGGCGCCTTGTTCGGCATGGCTGCGTGGAGCCTGCTGCTGGGCAGCGCCAGCGCCAGCGCCGACCCCGGCGATGCCGCGCTGACCGTGGACCAGGCCCTGGCGGCGGCCTTTGCCCACAACCCCGAACTGGCGGCGGCGCAATGGGAGCGGGGAATTGCCGAGGGCGACCGGCAACAGGCCGGGTTACGCCCCAACCCCGAGCTGAGCTGGGAGGCCGAGGACACCCGGCGCAACTCCCGGACCACCACCCTGACCTTCAGCCAGCCCCTGGAGTTGGGCGGCAAGCGCGGGGCGCGAATCGAGGTGGCCAGCCGCGCCCAGGAGATTGCCGCGATCGAGTGGGAGCAACAGCGCAACGCCCTGCGCGCCGAGGTGCTCCTGGCGTTTTACAGCGCATCCACGGCCCAGCAGCGGGTGGCCCTGGCCCGCCAGTCCCTGGCGCTCGCCGAGCGCGGACTGCAGGTGGCCGACGGGCAGATTCGCGCCGGCAAGTCTTCACCGGTGGAGGGCACCCGGGCCCAGGTACAGCACGCCCAGGTGCGCCTGGAGTTGCAGCGGGCCGAACGCGATGCCGCCAACGCCTATCTGCAACTGGCGACAGTCACCGGGTCGGCCCGGCCCGGCTTCAACCGTGTGCAAGAGTCCGCGGGGTCGCTGCCGACGGTGCCGTCCGAGGCATCGCTGCTGCAACGGATCGACGACACCGCCGAACTGCGCTTGGCGGTGCTGCGCATCGACCAGCGCGAAGCGTCCCTGGGCCTGGAAAAGGCCCAGCGCATCCCCGACCTGACCCTGAGCCTAGGCAGCCAATACAGCGAACTGGAGCGCGAGCGCGTCAACGTCGTGGGCGTGTCCATGCCGCTCCCGCTGTTCAACCGCAACCAGGGCAACGTGCTGGCCGCCGCTCGCCGCGCGGACCAAGCCCGGGACCAACGCAATGCCACCGCCCTGCGGGTACGCAGCGAGGTGCAAAACGCCCTGCAACAGTGGCAAGCCGCCGAGGCCGAAGTCAGCGCGTTCCAGCAACGCATCCTGCCGGCCGCGCAAAGCGCCGTGGACACCGCCACCCGGGGCTTTGAAATGGGCAAGTTCAACTTTCTCGACGTTCTGGACGCCCAGCGCACCTTGATCGGTGCCCGTGGCCAGTACCTGCAAGCCATCGCTGACAACACCGAAGCCTGGGTGCGTATCGAACGGATTTTCGGCGACTTGGGCCTACCCGGGCGCCTGCCTTGAGCGGCTTCTAACCGATTTTTTTGTGCTCGCCGCGCCCTCCCTGAACAGGGCAGGCGTGGCTTAGGGGGTTTTCATGAATAACACACAGATTCTGTCCCGGGCCTGGGTTCTGGCCTTGGGCATCGGCTTGGGCGGCTTGGGCGCTTTCGGCGCCAGCAGTTGGCTGGGCAGTCCCGCCGGAGCGGCCCATGCCGAGCAGTCGGCAACCTCGGAAGACGGTCATGGTCACGAAGAGGAGGCCGGCGCCGAACATGACGAAGCGCCGGCCGAGGAGGGTCTCTTGACCCTTAGCGAGGCGCAGATCCAGGCGGCAGGCATCCAGCTGGTGGCGGCCGCGCCCCAGGCAATCGGCCGTTCACTGGTGTTTCCCGCGCAGGTGGGGTTCGACGAAGATCGCACCAGCCATGTGGTGCCCCGGGTGCCCGGGGTGGTGGAGGCGGTGCGAGTGGACCTTGGCCAATGGGTGAAAAAGGGCCAGGTATTGGCGGTGATTGCCAGCCAGCAAATCTCTGACCAGCGCAGCGAACAGGCGGCCGCCCAACGCCGATTGGAATTGGCCCGCAGCACCTATGAACGTGAGCGGCAGTTATGGCAGGAGCGGATTTCCGCCGAGCAGGATTTCCTCCAGGCGCGCCAGGCCCTGCAAGACGCGGAAATAGCCTTGGACAATGCCCGGCAAAAAGTCAGCGCCGTGAGTGGCAATGCCCAGGCCAGCGGTGGCAACCGCTATGAACTACGGGCCCCCTTCGACGGCGTGGTGGTGGAAAAACACCTGGCCCTGGGGGAGGTGGTCAGCGAAAGCAGCAATGCCTTTACCTTGTCCGACCTGTCACGGGTCTGGGTGACTTTTGGTGTAGCGCCCAAGGACCTGGAGCAGGTTCGGGTGGGCAGGGCGGTCACCGTCAGCGCCACCGAACTGAATAGCGAAGCCAGTGGCAGTGTGGCCTACGTCGGCAGCTTGCTCGGCGAGCAGACCCGCGCGGCCACCGTCCGCGTGGCCCTGGACAACCCCCAGGGTGCGTGGCGTCCCGGCCTGTTCGTTAGCGTCAAGGTGGCCATCGACCGCCAGCAGGTCGCGGTCAGCGTGCCCGAAGCGGCGCTGCACAGCGTCGAGGACCGACCCACGGTGTTCGTGCGCAGCGCCGAGGGGTTTCGCGCCACGCCGGTGCAGACCGGGCGCCGCGCCGACGGCCTGGTGGAAATCACCCAGGGCTTGCCGGCCGGCACCCAAATCGCCAGCGCCGGCAGCTTCATCCTCAAGTCGGAACTGGGCAAAGCCTCGGCCCAACACGCCCATTGATGTGCCCTTCGCGAGACGTCCCTCATGTTCGAACGATTGATTCAATTTGCCATCGAGCAGCGCATCATTGTGCTGCTGGCGGTGTTGCTGATGGCCGGGCTGGGGATCGCCAGCTACCAGAAGCTGCCGATCGATGCCGTGCCCGACATCACCAACGTCCAGGTGCAGATCAACACCGGCGCCGCCGGTTTCTCACCCCTGGAAACCGAGCAACGCATCACCTTTGCGATCGAGACCGCCATGGCCGGCCTGCCGGCGCTGGAGCAGACCCGCTCACTGTCGCGTTCCGGATTGTCCCAGGTGACGGTGATCTTCAAGGAAGGCACCGACCTGTTCTTCGCCCGCCAGTTGGTCAATGAACGGTTGCAGAGCGCCAAGTCGCAATTGCCGCCCGGGATCGAGCCCAGCCTGGGGCCGATTTCCACCGGGCTGGGGGAAATCTTCCTCTGGACCGTGGAAGCCAGCGACGGCGCCCTCAAGGATAACGGCCAGCCCTACAGCGCCACGGACCTGCGGGAGATCCAGGACTGGATCATCAAGCCGCAATTGCGCAACGTGCCCGGGGTCGCGGAGATCAACACCATTGGCGGTTTTGCCAAGGAGTACCAGATTGCCCCCGATCCCAAGCGCCTGGCGGCCTACACGCTGACCCTGGCCGACCTGATCACCGCCCTGGAACGCAATAACGCCAACATCGGCGCCGGGTACATCGAGCGCAACGGCGAGCAACTGCTGATCCGTGCCCCCGGCCAACTGGCCAGCCCCGAGGACATTGCCAACATCGTCATGGCCAACGTCGACGGCACGCCGATCCGGGTGAAAAACGTTGCCAGCGTCGACATCGGCCGTGAACTGCGCACCGGCGCCGCCACCGAGAACGGCCGCGAAGTGGTGTTGGGCACGGTGTTCATGCTGATTGGCGAGAACAGCCGCACGGTCTCCCTGGCCGTGGCCAACAAGCTGGAACAGATCAATCGCACGCTGCCCAACGGGGTGACGGCGGTGACGGTGTATGACCGTACCCACCTGGTGGACAAGGCCATCGCCACGGTGAAGAAAAACCTGGTGGAGGGGGCGATTCTGGTGATCGTCATTCTCTTCCTGTTCCTGGGCAACATCCGCGCGGCGCTGATTACCGCCATGGTCATTCCGCTGTCCATGTTGTTCACCTTCACCGGCATGTTCAGCAACAAGGTCAGTGCCAACCTGATGAGCCTGGGTGCCCTGGACTTCGGGATCATCGTCGACGGCGCGGTGGTGATCGTGGAAAACGCCATCCGCCGCCTGGCCCATGCCCAGAAGCATCACGGGCGCATGCTCAGCCGCTCGGAACGCCTGCACGAAGTCTTTGCCGCCGCCCGGGAAGCCCGGCGGCCGCTGATCTTTGGCCAGTTGATCATCATGGTGGTGTACCTGCCGATCTTCGCCCTCACCGGGGTCGAGGGCAAAATGTTCCACCCCATGGCCTTCACCGTGGTCATCGCCTTGCTCGGCGCCATGCTGCTGTCGGTAACCTTCGTGCCGGCCGCCCTGGCGCTGTTTGTCACCGGCAAGGTCAAGGAAGAAGAGGGGCGGGTCATGGGCGCAGCGCGGCGCTGCTATGCCCCGGCGCTGGGCTGGGTCATGGGCCATCGGGCCCTGGCGTTTGTCGGCGCATTGCTGATGATCGGCGCCAGCCTCGGCGTGGCCGGGCGCATGGGCAGCGAGTTTGTGCCCAGCCTCAGTGAAGGTGACTTTGCCTTGCAGGCCCTGCGCGTGCCGGGCACCAGCCTGAGCCAGTCGGTGGACATGCAGCAGCGCCTGGAACAGCAACTGCTGCAACAGGTGCCGGAAGTGCAGCGGGTGTTTGCCCGCACCGGCACCGCGGAAATCGCCTCCGACCCGATGCCGCCCAATGCCTCTGACAGCTACGTGATGCTCAAACCCCGGGAGCAGTGGCCGGACCCGGATAAATCCCGTGAAACCCTGATGGCCGATATCCAGCAGGCCACCGCACAGTTGCCAGGCAGCAACTACGAACTGTCGCAACCTATCCAATTGCGCTTCAACGAGCTGATTTCCGGGGTGCGCAGCGACGTTGCGGTCAAGGTCTTTGGCGATGACATGGCGGTGCTCAACCGTACGGCGCAGAGCATTGCCAGCACCTTGCAGGGCGTCAGCGGCGCGACGGAGGTCAAGGTCGAGCAAACCACCGGGCTGCCGGTGCTGACCATCAATATCGACCGTGACCAGGCGGCTCGTTACGGGCTGAACGTCGGTGATGTGCAAGACACCATCGCCGTGGCCCTGGGCGGACGCCAGGCCGGCACCCTGTACGAAGGGGACCGGCGCTTCGCCATGGTGGTGCGCCTGCCCGAGGCCATGCGCCAGGACGTCGAGGGCTTGGGGCAACTGCTGATACCGGTGCCGGCCCTGGCCGGTGGCGACGCCGGGCAGATCGGCTTTATCCCTCTGGCCACCGTGGCCAGCCTCGACCTGGTCATGGGCCCCAATCAGGTCAGCCGGGAAAACGGCAAGCGCCTAGTGATCGTCAGCGCCAACGTGCGCGGGCGCGATATCGGCTCCTTCGTCGAAGAGGCCAGCCAGCGCCTCGACAGTCAGGTACAGATCCCCGCCGGTTACTGGACCCTTTGGGGCGGCCAGTTCGAACAACTGCAATCGGCGGCCAAGCGCCTGCAGATCGTGGTGCCGGTGGCCTTGCTGCTGGTGTTCGCCTTGCTGTTCATGATGTTCAACAACCTCAAGGATGGCCTGCTGGTGTTTACCGGCATTCCCTTCGCCTTGACCGGCGGGGTCATGGCCCTGTGGCTGCGGGACATCCCCTTGTCGATCTCCGCGGGGGTCGGCTTTATTGCCCTGTCCGGCGTGGCGGTGCTCAACGGCCTGGTGATGATTGCCTTTATCCGCAACCTGCGTGAACAAGGGCGTAGCCTGGACGTGGCGATCCATGAAGGTGCCTTGACCCGCCTGCGACCGGTACTGATGACCGCGCTGGTGGCGTCCCTGGGCTTTGTGCCCATGGCCCTGGCCACCGGCACCGGCGCCGAAGTGCAACGGCCCCTGGCCACCGTGGTGATTGGCGGCATCCTGTCGTCCACGGCCCTGACCCTGTTGATCCTGCCGGCGCTGTATCACTGGGCCCACCGACGCGAAGAGGAGCCCCTGGCGCAGACTGCCGATTAAGGCTGACACCGCTGCACCCGAAGCCCGCTGGCGAAGCTGCCAGCGGGCTTTTTTGTGCCTGGGTTTCACCTTGCTGATCGCCGTGGTCAGCGGGTACTGCCGGTGAAGGCCCTGCGCTCTGAGGCCATGCAACGTGAAGTTCTAGGTGCAGTGCTCGGGCTGGCCGATCACCACGGCCGACAAATCCCGGGCAAAAAAAAGGCACCCCGCAGGGCGCCCTAAAAATTCACCTTTTTCCAAAGGAGCCAATCAGCTACCAAAGGTGAATGACGACAGCTCGGTAAGGCCTCAACCCTCGGACTTGTTACCGGACTGGATCGACTCGTCGTTCTCGGCCTGGGCCGTGGCTTCAATGCCGGGCGCGGTCTGTTCGGCGCCATGAATCTGTGCCTGGCGAAGTTGGAACTGGGCCAGGTATTCCTGAGCGCGTTCGCTGCCACCCTCGGCCAGGGCGGTGTTGGCGGTGAAGATAAAAAGGCCGGCAAAAACAAGTTTGGAAAGTTTCATAAGGGCAGTCTCTTTTAATCGGAGAGGGTGTTTCAGTTATTTAACTAACTGCAACTTTCGAGTACCGGCCAATTATAAAAAACCGAAACTAACGCGAGGATGATGGGCTTATTACATTCCTGACATTATTCAGCGCCAGGCAAAAAAAGAGCCGGGGCACACAGGTGCCCCGGCTCTTGTTGGTCAGCGGGTCAAAGCATGCTCAGGGGGTATTCGACAATCAGCCGCACTTCGTCCAGGTCCGACTCAAACGCCGTGGCCCGGGTGGTGGCCTGGCGCACGCGCAACGACAGGTCCTTGAGGGAGCCGGCCTGCACCACGTATTTGGCCTCGATATTGCGCTCCCAGCGGTGCTGGCCGGTCAACGGATTGCCGGCGGCATCACGGCGCATGTACACGCTGTTGGCGTTGGAGTAGTCGGCACCACTGCCGCGGCCATAGCGGGTCATGAACGACAGCCCCGGCACACCGAAACTGGCCATGTCGAGGTCATAGCGCAGCATCCATGAGCGCTCCTTGGGGGAGTTGAAGTCGCTGTACTGGATCGAGTTGTCGAGGAAGATCGAGTCTGACTGGCGCAAATAATCGAAGTCATCGTCGCCATTGTTGCGCTGGTGAGAGAGGGCTAGGCTGTGGGCGCCGAACTTGACCCCGGCCTTGCCGCTCCAGATCGAGTTATTGAAACTTCCCAGCAACTGTTTGCCTTCGTCCACGGCCTTGTAATAGTTCAGGCCGCCAAACAGCGACAGGCCTTCAGAGAGTGGGTAGGTCCAGGTATTGCCGGCGTAGTACTGGTTCCAAGCGTCTTTCAAACGGCTGCTGTAGAGGCTGAACCCGAGGTTGTCGTTAAGGCTGTAGTCGCCACCGAAGTAGCCGATCCACGGCGAGTTGACCGGGCCACCATAGAACGTCACGAAGTTGTCCCGTGGGTTGCTCGATACCGGCTGGCTCATGGCGTGCAAACGGCCGCCCTGGAGGCTCAGGCCGCTGATGCTGGTGTTGGTGGCCGTGACCCCGCGAAAACTTTCCGGCAACAGCCGCGAATCGCCCGCGGCCACCACCGGCGTGGCGGGGAACACATCCCCGACCTTGACCACGGTGTCCAGGGCACGGACTTTCACCGCGCCACCGGCCTTGCTGTACTCATCCCGGGCTTCGCCGTCGCGATTGACCGGTAGCACGTCGAATGAGCTGCGACCGCCATTGCGGCCATCGCCGGTGTCGAGTTTCAGCCCGAGCATGGCAAAGGCGTCCACCCCGACGCCGACGCTGCCCTGGGTGAAACCGGACTCGAACTTGCCGATCAAGCCGTGGGCCCAGGCTTCCGAGTAACCATTGCCGGTGGGGCTGGATTCGCCATTGCGGTGATCGCGGTTGAAGTAAAAGTTCCGGTTGAGCAAGGTCAGGCTGCTGCCCTCGATAAAGCCCTCGGCGGCTTCTTGCGCCACCCCCAGGGAGGGCCCGGAACTGACCAGCGTGGCCAGGGCGGCCAAGGTGAGTTTTTTGTGTTTGATCATCAATCGCTCCTTAAGGTCGGCAGAACGGAACAGCGTCTTCGGCTTGGGTCTTATTGTTCCCAGGCAGGGCAAAGCCCGCCTCGGTGCCGAGCGACATCGTTGCAACCTGGAGATAACGCGAGGGTGATCAGCTCATTACAATTCTGCAAGAAAGCCCCTGTCGGCAGGGGCGATCGGAGGGGTTACGACGGTGCCGGCGTGTCGGCCAGCAACCCTTGCTTGATCCACTCGTACAGGCCATGCCCGGCCGCCGAGAGTTCGCTGCCGACCCGACGGCACAGGTAGTACTGGCGGCCATCGTCCACCGGCAGGTCGAACAGTTTGACCAACTCGCCACTGGCCACGTGGGGCGCGACCAGGGGCTCGCGCAGCAGCGAGCAGCCGAGGCCGGTGAGGGTGGCAGTCAGGGCCAGCTGGCCATCTTCCAGCAGCAACCCGTTGAGGGCGCCGCCGTGCTGCACGTCGGCCGCCTGGAACCATTGGCCCCAGGTGCCGCGCTCTTCATCGTGGAGCAGGGGCAGGTCAGCCAGGGCCTGGGGTGAATCGATGGGCCCGTGGCGCTCCAGAAAGGCCCGGCTGCAATAGGGGCGGACGGCGCCGGACATCAGCGGCTCGCTGTGGTAGCCAGGCCAGTGCCCGGTGCCGAAACGGATCGACAGTTCCGCCGCGTCGCTGGGGTAGCTGCGGTGGTTGGCGTAGGTGATGTTGATGTCCAGCTCCGGCTGGTCGCGCAAGAACTCGGCGAGCCGGGGGATAAACAGGTTGATCCCGAACAGCGGGATCAGGCTGATGGTGATTTGCCGCGTGGCACTCTTTTCCCGCACGTGCTCGGTGGCGCTGCGCAGCACCGCAAAGGCCGAGCGAATGGCGCGGTAATACTCGCGCCTTCCTCGGTGAGAATCAGGTTGCGGCCCTGGCGCAAGGTCAGGGGTTGCTGCAGAAAGCTCTCCAGCAAGTGCAATTGATGACTCACCGCCGAAGGCGATACATCCAGCTCGCGAGCGGCCGCATTGACACCGCCATGGCGGGCAAAGGCTTCGAAGGTGCGCACGGCACGCAGGGGAGGGTCATTGGCTAACTGTTCTAAATTATTCATGTGTTGAATTAAACACCAAGCAAAAACACAAATAAAGCGCGGTAAGTGCCGGATTTAAGGCATTTATGCCCTGTTTATTATTTCGAATAACCATATGAAATTCTGATATTTGATAAAAACAGAATAAAAACTTAGTGTGCCGCGTTCTTCAGGTCCGGCCGGCGCCTTGTGCAGTCCGGCCCTTTGTACGCGGGGTCGATGGTCTTCCATGGATGTGTTTATCCAGCAACTGCTCAACGGCTTGATGTCGGGCAGTCTCTACGCCTTGGTGGCCTTGGGTTACACCATGGTCTACGGCATTTTGCGGATCATCAATTTCGCCCACGGCGATGTGTTGATGGTCGGCGCCCTGGTGGGGCTGTCGGCGATTCGCCTGTTGCAGGTGGCCTTTCCCCAGTTACCCGAGATGGCGGTGTTGCTGCTCGCTACCTTGATCGCCATGGCCCTGTGCGCGGCGCTGGCCATGCTGATCGAGCGCGTGGCCTATCGCCGCCTGCGCCAGGCGCCGCGCCTGGCACCACTGATCAGCGGCATCGGCGTGTCCCTGCTGTTGCAGACCATCGCCATGCTGATCTGGAGCCGCAACCCGCAAATGTTTCCCCAATTGCTGCCCCTGGACCCGATCGAAGTGCTGCCCAGCGGCGACGGCCATGCGGCTATTACCCACGCCACGGCCTTGACCTCCATCGGTGTGGCCCTGGCGGTGATGCTGGCCCTGGTGCTGCTGGTGGAGCGCACGCGTTTTGGCCGGGCCATGCGCGCCGTGGCGGAAAACCCGCAAGTGGCCAGCCTGATGGGCATCAACCCCAACCGCGTCATCGTTATCACCTTCGCCATCGGCGGTGCCTTGGCCGCCCTGGCCGGAATCATGATGGCCAGCAATTACGGCAGCGCGCACTTCTACATGGGTTTCCTGCCAGGGATCAAAGCCTTCACCGCTGCGGTGCTGGGCGGCATCGGCAACCTCAAGGGCGCCATGCTCGGCGGCCTGCTGCTGGGGCTGATTGAAGCCCTGGGCACCGGCTACCTGGGCGCCGCCACAGGCGGGGTGTTCGGCAGCAATTATCAGGATGTGTTCGCCTTTATCGTGTTGATCGCGGTGCTGGTGTTGCGTCCTTCGGGGATTCTTGGCGAACGACTGGCGACCCGGGCATGAGTATTTCCAGCGCAATCAGCGCACCTTCCCGCCAGCGCGCCCATTTCGGCCTGCTGCTGTTCACCCTGGCGCTGGTCCTGGCGCCGTGGATCGTCGGCCATGCCGGCGGCAACACCTGGGTCCGCACCCTGGATTTCGCCTTGCTCTACATCATGCTGGCCCTGGGGCTGAACATCGTGGTGGGCTACGCCGGGCTGCTGGACATGGGGTTTATCGCCTTCTATGCGGTGGGCGCCTACCTGGCGGCGTTGTTGTCGTCGCCCCATCTGCTGACCCAATTCCCGGCCCTGGTGGCCTGGCTGCCGGACGGGTTGCACACCTCGCTCTGGCTGATCCTGCCCCTGGCGGCGCTGCTGGCGGCCGGCTTTGGCGTGCTGCTGGGGGCCCCGACCCTGCGCTTGCGGGGCGATTACCTGGCCATCGTGACCCTGGGCTTTGGCGAGATCATCCGCATCCTGCTGCGCAACCTCGACCGTCCGGTCAACCTGACCAATGGCGCCAAAGGCATCGCCCAGGTCGATCCCGTGCAGTTGCTGGGCGTCAACCTGGGGCGTACCCAAGAGTTGTTTGGTCTGCGCCTGCCCTCGGTCTACCTGTACTACTACCTGTTCGCCGCCTTGGTGCTGTTGATTCTCCTGGCCTGCATGCGCCTGCAGGACTCACGCATTGGCCGCGCCTGGATGGCGGTGCGTGAAGACGAGGAGGCGGCCCAGGCCATGGGCCTCAATACCCGGCGCCTGAAGTTACTGGCCTTTGCCATCGGCGCGGCGTTTGGCGGCATCAGCGGGGCCTTGTTCGCTTCGTTCCAGGGCTTTGTTTCGCCGGAGTCTTTCACCCTCAACGAATCCATTGCCGTGCTGGCCATGGTGGTGCTGGGCGGCATGGGGCACATCCCCGGGGTGATCCTCGGCTGTGTGCTGCTGGCGGCCTTGCCCGAAGCCCTGCGCGCCAGCATGGGCCCACTGCAACAGGCGCTGTTTGGCCAGGTGCTGCTGGACCCGGAAGTGATCCGCCAACTCTTCTATGGCCTGGCACTGATCCTGGCCATGCTCTATCGCCCGGCCGGGCTATGGCCGGCCCGTACTGGAGGCCTGCGATGAGCCTGCCGTTGCTGCAAATCGACCGGGTGCACAAACGCTTCGGCGGGGTCGCTGCGCTGACGGATGTCAGCCTGCGCATCCAGTCGGGGGAAATCTATGGGCTGATCGGCCCCAACGGTGCCGGCAAAACCACCTTCTTTAACGTCATGACCGGGCTCTACACCCCGGATTCCGGGCGCTTCCAACTTGACGGCGAGGACTATCGGCCCACCGCCGTGCATCAGGTGGCCCAGGCCGGTATTGCCCGGACCTTCCAGAACATTCGCCTGTTCAACGCCATGAGCGCCCTGGAAAACGTCATGGTCGGGCGCCATGTGCGCACCCGCAACGGCCTGTGGGCGGCCCTGAGCCGGCATCGTCGGGCCCGGGAGGAGGAGGCCCGTACCCGTGAGCAGGCTCAGCAGTTGCTGGCCTATGTGGGCTTAACCGAGTTCGCGGATTACCGCGCCGACTCCCTGTCCTACGGCCACCAGCGGCGCCTGGAAATTGCCCGAGCCCTGGCCACCCAGCCGCGCCTGCTGGCCCTGGACGAGCCGGCGGCGGGCATGAATGCCAGTGAAAAAGTGCAACTGCGTGGCCTGCTGGAAAAAATCCGTGGCGATGGCCACACCTTGTTGCTGATCGAACACGACGTGAAGCTGGTGATGGGCGTGTGCGACCGCATCAGCGTGCTGGATTACGGCCAGGTGATTGCCGTGGGCGCGCCGGCCGAGGTGCGTCGCGATCCGGCGGTGATCCGCGCCTACCTGGGAGCCAGCGCCAATGCCTGAGCCACTGCTGCACATCGAAGGCCTCAAGGTGCGATACGGCGCCATCGAGGCGGTCAAGTCCGTGGGCCTGCACATTGCCGAGGGCGAGCGGGTGACCCTGATCGGTGCCAATGGTGCCGGCAAGAGCTCCAGCCTCAAGGCCTTGACCGGCTTGTTGCCGGCGGCTGCGGGGCAGATCCGTTTCGCCGGGCGCTCGATCCTTGGCCAGGCGCCCCATGACCTGTTGCGTGCCGGGATCGCC
Source organism: Pseudomonas morbosilactucae (assembly GCF_023241665.1). Classification (NCBI taxonomy): domain Bacteria; kingdom Pseudomonadati; phylum Pseudomonadota; class Gammaproteobacteria; order Pseudomonadales; family Pseudomonadaceae; genus Pseudomonas; species Pseudomonas morbosilactucae. The sequence continues at coordinate 168,959 of NZ_JALQCX010000010.1, forward strand.
ATGGTCCCGGAAGGCCGCGGCATCTTTGCCCGCATGAGCGTGCTGGAGAACCTCCAGGCCGGGGCCTACCTGCGCCGCGACAAGGCCCAGGTGCAGGCGGAGATTCGCCAACTGTTCGAACACTTCCCGCGCCTGGAAGAGCGCTTGCAGCAATCGGCGGGACTGCTGTCCGGCGGCGAGCAGCAAATGCTCGCCCTGGCCCGGGCACTGTTGTCGCGGCCGCGCCTGCTGGTGCTGGACGAGCCGTCCATGGGCCTGGCGCCGATCATGGTGGAGACGCTGTTCCAGGTGATCGATGACGTCTGCCGCCAGGGCATGACCCTGCTGCTGGTGGAGCAGAACGCCCGCCTGGCCCTGCAGGTCACCGACCGCGCCTACGTGATGGACACCGGCCGCATCAGCCTGAGTGGCGTTTCCCAGGATTTGCTCGACGACCCCGAGGTGCGCGCCGCCTACCTCGGCGAATGAATTGCATCACCGACCGACGCTACCGGACGCCCGGCGTGTTCCGACAAGCCCGTGCAGGCCATGTGAGGCCTGCCTGTTAAGGAAAGACCCATGAAAATTGCAGCCTCCAAAAAATCAGTGTCCTTCAAACGCGCCGCCTTGTTCGGCCTGGCCCTGAGCAGCCTGGCCAGTGCCCTGGCACAGGCCGACCAGACCGTATTGATCGGCCTGGCCGGCCCCTTGACCGGACCCTCGGCACGGATCGGCAAAGACCTGGAAAACGGCGCACAACTGGCCATCGACCAGGCCAACGCCCGCCAGCCGAAAATCCATGGCGAAGCGGTGACCTACAAGCTGCTCTCCGAAGACGACCAGTCCGACCCGCGCACCGCGGTGGCCGTGGCCCAGCGCCTGGTGGACGCCGAAGTGGTGGGCGTGGTCGGCCACTGGAACACCGGCACCAGCATTCCCGCCGCCCGGGTCTACCACGACGCTGGCATTGCCCAGGTGGCGCCGGTGGCCACCGGCCACGCGTACACCCAGCAAGGTTTCGACACCAGCTTCCGGATCATGGGCCACGACGATGACGGCGGTCAGGTCGCCGGCCGCTACGCCTTGCAGACCCTCAAGGCCAAGCGCATCGCCGTGATCGACGACCGCACCGCCTTTGGCCAGGGCCTGGCGACCAGTTCGCCAAAGCCATCGAAGCCGGTGGCGCCCAGGTGGTGGCGCGCGAATACGTGGACGACAAGACCATCGACTTCAGCGCGGTGTTGACCAATATCCGCAGCCAGAACCCGGACCTGATCTTCTTTGGCGGCGTCGATTCCCAGGCCGCGCCATTGGCCCGCCGCATCAAGCAGTTGGGCATCAAGGCCCCGCTGATGGGCGCCGGCGGTTTTGTCAGCCAGACGTTCCTGCAATTGGTGAAGAACGATGGCGAAGGGGTGATCGCCCTGGAACCGGGCCTGGCCGTGGCGCAGATGCCGGGTGGCAAAGCCTTCGAGCAGGCCTATCAGCAGCGCTTCAAGACCTCCATTGAACTGCACGCGCCGTTTGCCTATGACGGCGTCGGGGTGCTGATCGCGGCCATTGAAAAAGCCGATTCCACCGACCCGCGCCAGTACCTGCCGGTGCTGCGCGCCATCAACTACCCGGGCGTCACCGGCACCATCGCCTTCGACGCCCAGGGCAACCTGAAGAACCCGTCGTTCACCGTGTACCAGGTCAAGGCCAATCAATGGCAGCCGGTCAGCGTGGCGGGCGGCGCGGCGCAATAAGCCAGCACGCGTCACTGAAACAACCCACCAGGCGGGCGCAGATCCGTCCGGTTCCGTGGAGCTGATGGAGGCACACAATGAGCAAGTTGCAAGGTGAACTGGGCATCCTCGCCCGGCGGCGCATCGAGGCCGAAATCATCAAACCGATTTACGACATCCTGGTGCGCGAACACGGCCAAGCCCACGCCGCAGCGGTGATTGGCGAGGCCGTGGGCAACGCCGCGATCCAGGCCGGCAAGCATTTCGCCAGCCTTGAAGAGCAGGGCGCCGACCTCAAGAGTTTTGTCGAGCTGCAAGTGCTCTGGGAAGCGGACGACGCGCTGAAGGTGGAAATCATCGCCAGCGACGCCGAGCACTATGACTACGACGTCAAGCGTTGCCGCTACGCCGAGATGTACCACGAGATGGGCCTGGGCGAGATCGGCCATCTGTTGTCGTGCAACCGCGACGAGCTGTTCATCGTTGGCTACAACCCGGACATCCAGTTGACCCGCACCCAGACCATCATGGGCGGTGCGCCGCGCTGCGATTTCCGCTACCGGGCCAAGCCCCAGGAACCGCGCTCATGAGCGGCCTGGCGCGGGTCAATGGCGAGCGCCTGTGGGCCTCGCTGATGGAGATGGCGCAGATCGGCGCCACGGCCAAGGGCGGCGTTTCGCGGCTGGCCCTGACGGAAGAGGACCGGCGTGGTCGCGACCTGTTTGTGGCCTGGGCCGAAGCCGCGGGCTGCACGGTGCGGGTCGATGCCATGGGCAATATCTTTGCCCGCCGTGCCGGGCGCAGGAACACCTGGCGCCGGTGCTCACGGGTTCCCACGGTGATTCGCAGCCGGCGGGTGGCAAGTTCGACGGCATCTACGGGGTACTCGCCGGCCTGGAAGTGATTCGCACCCTGAACGATTTGCAGATCGTCACCGAACGGCCGATCGAAGTGGTCAACTGGACCAACGAAGAAGGTTCGCGCTTCGCTCCGGCGATGATCGCCTCCGGGGTGTACGCCGGGGTCTTCGACCTGGCCTACGGGCTGTCGCGCAGCGATGCCGAGGGCGTGAGCATCGGCCAGGCCCTGGAACAGATCGGCTATGCCGGCCCCGAAGCGGTAGGTGGCCAGGCGCTGCATGCGGCCTTTGAGCTGCACATCGAGCAGGGGCCGATTCTGGAAGCCCAGGGCTTGACCATTGGCGTGGTCAGCGGCGCCCAGGGCCAGCGCTGGTATGAAGTGGAACTGAACGGGCGCAGCGCCCATGCCGGCACCACGCCCATGGACCATCGCCTGGACGCCTTGCTGGGGTTTGCCCGGGTGGTGGAGGCGGTCAATCGATTGGGGCTGGAGCAGGGCGCCGAAGGCCGGGCCACGGTGGGCATGGCGCAGATCCACCCCAACTCGCGCAATGTGGTGCCGGGGCGGGTGTTTTTCAGCGTGGAATTCCGTCACCCGGACGAAGCCGTGCTGGCCCTTCAAGACCAGCAGTTGCGCGAGGCCGTGGCCGCCATCGCCGGGCAGATCGGCTTGCAGCACAGCGTGCAGCAGATCTTCCAGTACGCGCCGATTGCCTTTGATAGGGACTGTGTCGAGGTGGTGCGAGCGGCCAGCGAAGCCCTGGGCTATAGCCATCGACCGATGATCTCCGGCGCCGGGCATGACGCCTGCTACCTGAACCGGGTGGCGCCGACGGCGATGATTTTTGTGCCCTGCGTCGATGGCTTGAGCCATAACGAAGCCGAGCACATTCACCCCCATTGGTCCGAGGCCGGGGCCAATGTGCTGCTGCACGCCATGCTGGCCAAGGCGCAGTAACCAGCGGTTGCAGGCCCGGCGGCCGCCTCAGCCGCGCAGTTTCTTGTACAGCGTGGTGCGGGAAATCCCCAGTTGGCTGGCGGTGGCGGTGATGTTGCCGCCGTTGGCCGCCAACGCGGCCGCGACGGTGCGGCGTACGCTGTGGTGCAGCTCGCCGGGTGTTGGCGACTCAAGGTCGGCGCCCATGGCCGCCGGCAGATGCTCGACACGAATCAGCGCCTCATCGCCCGCCAGGGCGGCGGCCAGGCGCAGGGTTTGTTCCAGTTGGCGGATGTTGCCCGGCCAGGGTTGGCGCAGCAGCACCTGCAAGGCCTGGGCGTCCAGGGGCGGGGCACCGTAGCGCAGGCGCAGGCGTTCGATCAGGGGGCCCAGGTCTTGGCGCTGGGCCAGGCTGGGCAAGCGGACGCACAGGCCATTGAGGCGGTAATACAGGTCTTCGCGAAAGCTCTGTTGCTGTAGGCGTTGCTGCAGGTCGCAATGGGTGGCGCTGATCAGCCGCACCTGTAACGGGCGCCGGGTGCTGCTGCCGAGGCGGGTGATCTCGCGCTCTTGCAGCACCCGCAGCAGGCGGGTTTGCAGGGCGGCCGGCATGTCGCCGATCTCGTCCAGCAAGAGGGTGCCGCCGTGGGCGGCTTCCAGTTGGCCCTGGGCCCCACCTTTGCGGGCACCGGTAAAGGTGCCTTCCTCATAACCGAACAGCTCGGCCTCGATCAGGCTTTCGGGGATGGCCGCGCAATTGATGGCGACAAAGGGCGCCTGGGGGTTCCAGTGTTCGTGCAGGGCTCGGGCAAACACTTCTTTGCCGGTACCAGTGTCGCCTTGCAGCAGGATCGGCACCCCGGCAGCGAAGGCTTTGTGGGCCTGCTGCAACTGCTGGTTGAGCTGCGGGTCGGCACCCAGGGCCGAGGTGGACGCCACCGGGAACGCCAGTGGCGGGCTGTCGCGGCGTTGCTCCAGCACCTGGGCGTAGAGCCGGGAGCCGTCGCTGAGGGTCAATTGTTGCGGGGCACGGTGCAGGTCCAACTGGCTGCTTTCTTCAAACAGGTGGTCCAGGCGCTGGCCCACGGGCCGATAGTGCTCCAGCCCGAGCAGGCGCTGGGCGGCCCGATTGGCATTCTGGATGCGCCCGCTGCTGTCCACCGCGAGCAAACCTTGCAAGGGCGTGCCGAGCAGGCGCGGGTCGTGTTGTAGGGACAGCACGCGGCAATCGCCCAGGCTGTTGAACAGACGGTTTTCCGCCGCCATGGCCGCGTGGCTCAGTTGCTCCAGCACGGCCCCGGCCTGACGGTCGCCGATGCCGGTGATGTCCAGGGCGCCGATGACTTCACCGTGCAGGCCGCGGATCGGCACGCTGACGCAGAAAAACTGGGCGAAATCGCTGAGGTAATGCTGGTTGCCGATCAGCACCATCGGCACGCCTTCGGCCAAGGTGCAGCTGGGGGCGGTGGTGCCGATATCGGCCTCCTGAATCCGCCGCCCGGCCTGCAACGGCTGCAGCGGCCCGTG
>NZ_JALQCX010000100.1:0-2506 GCF_023241665.1 Pseudomonas morbosilactucae
TTTTTGCGACCAATGGGTGCGCTGATGGTTTTTTCCGCCATCTCGAAGTCGATCTTGCGCTCGTCGAGGTCGACGCGCATGACCCGCACTTCCACGGTATCACCGAGGCGGAAGCTGCGACCGGTGCGCTCGCCCGCCAGGCGGTGATGCACAGGGTCGAAGTGGTAGTAGTCACCCGGCAAGGCGGTGACGTGCACCAGGCCTTCCACGTAGATATCAGTCAGCTCGACAAACAGGCCAAAACCGGTCACGGCCGTGATCACGCCCGGGAACGACTCGCCCACGCGATCCTTCATGAACTCGCACTTGAGCCAGTTCACCACATCGCGGGTGGCTTCATCGGCACGACGCTCGCTCATGGAGCACTGCTCGCCCAACTGCTCCAGGGCCGCTTCGTCGTACGGATAAATCCGCGCCTTCGGAATGGTCATGGCACCGGCACGCTTGACGTGCGGGGTGTTCTGCTTGGAATGGATCACGCTGCGGATCGCCCGGTGCGTGAGCAAGTCCGGGTAACGACGAATCGGCGAAGTGAAGTGGGTGTATGCCTCGTAATTCAGGCCGAAGTGGCCCTGGTTATCAGCGCTGTACACCGCCTGGCTCAGGGAGCGCAGCATCACGGTCTGGATCAGGTGGAAGTCTGGACGATCCTTGATGCTGGCCAGCAAGGCCTGGTAGTCCTTCGGCGATGGGCCGTCCTTGCCTTTGTGCAGGGACAGGCCAAGTTCACCGAGGAACGCGCGCAGTTTTTCCAGACGCTCTGGCGGCGGACCGTCGTGCACCCGGTACAGCGCAGGAATCTCATGCTTCTTCAGGAACTCAGCGGTGGCCACGTTGGCCGCCAGCATGCATTCCTCGATCAGCTTGTGCGCATCGTTACGGGTGGTCGGGGTGATCTCGGCGATTTTACGCTGGGAACCGAAGATGATTCGGGTTTCCTGGGTTTCAAAATCGATCGCGCCACGTACATGACGCGCGCCCAGCAACACCTTGTACAGCGAATACAGCTGCTTGAGGTGCGGCACCACGTCAGCGTATTCGGTACGCAGGGCCTTGGCTTCGCTGGTTTTCGGCGTTTCCAGAATGGTGCTGACCTTGTTGTAGGTCAGGCGCGCCTGGGAGTGGATCACCGCCTCATAGAACTGGTAGTCAGTCATTTCGCCGGTTTTCGAGATGGTCATCTCGCACACCATGGCCAAGCGGTCGACTTTCGGGTTCAGGGAGCACAGGCCGTTGGACAGCTGCTCTGGCAGCATCGGGATCACGCGCTCAGGGAAGTACACCGAGTTACCGCGCACCTGAGCTTCATTATCCAGGGCCGAACCGATCTTCACGTAGCTGGACACGTCGGCAATAGCGACGAACAACTTCCAGCCACCGGAGAACAGGCGCAGCTTGCCGGGCTTGGCTTCGCAGTAGACCGCATCGTCGAAGTCGCGGGCATCTTCGCCGTCAATGGTGACGAACGGCAGGTGACGCAAGTCGATGCGCTTCTCTTTGTCTTTCTCTTCAACTTCCGGCTTGAGCTTGGCGGCTTCTTTGAGCACCGCTTCAGGCCAGACGTGAGGAATGTCGTAGGTACGCAGCGCGACGTCGATTTCCATGCCCGGCGCCATGTAGTTGCCGACCACTTCAACAATGTCGCCCTGGGGCTGGAAGCGCGGGGTGGGCCAGTGGGTGATTTTCACTTCCACGAACTGACCGACTTTAGCGGCGCCATTACGGCCCGGGGTCACCAGCACTTCTTGCTGGATCTTCGGGTTGTCTGCGACGACAAAGCCGATGCCGCCTTCTTCAAAGTAACGACCGACGATGGTTTCGTGGGCGCGGGACACCACTTCGACGATCACGCCTTCACGGCGACCACGACGGTCCAGACCGGAAACACGGGCCAGGGCACGGTCGCCATCGAAAACCAGGCGCATTTGCGCAGGGCTCATGAACAGGTCGTCGCTGCCGTCATCCGGCACCAGGAAGCCAAAGCCATCGCGGTGACCCGTGATGCGGCCGAGAATCAGGTCGAGCTTGTCCACCGGCGCGTAGGTGCCGCGGCGGGTGTAAATCAGTTGGGCATCGCGCTCCATGGCGCGTAGACGGCGACGCAGGGCTTCGAACTGGTCTTCTGTGGTCAGACCAAACTCTTCGACCAACTGCTCGCGGCTAGCAGGCGAACCCCGATCAGCAAGATGCTGCAGGATCAGTTCGCGGCTAGGAATAGGGTTTTCGTATTTTTCCGCTTCACGAGCGGCCTCGGGATCGAGGGACTGCCAATCGGCCATTAGATAAATTTCACCTTGTCTATATGCGGGTTAGTTTGGCATACGCGTATTGAAACGGGAAATTTCAGGCTCAGACAACACCGGAAATATCCCTAGCCACCCTCAGAAACACCCTCGTTTCTGCTTACGAGGGCTTTTTTCATATTTTTTCGACAGCAGGGGTTTACAGCTTAAAAGACGCTCCGTATAGTGCGCGCCATCGACGACGGAGACGCTGTCGATACTGC
>NZ_JALQCX010000101.1:0-4271 GCF_023241665.1 Pseudomonas morbosilactucae
GTTGAAGCGCTCTGTGAGCTTTTTGACCTGGTCGGCCTGGTACTTGAAGGACTGGCCCCGCCAGCTGTGCTTTTCCAAGATCCGGAACTTCGCGCCAGGCTCCAGCGGCGGAGCAACGACCACACAGGTGGCGTCGTCGCGAGTGCGGCTTGGGTCGTAGCCGATCCAGACCGGGCTGTTGCCGAAAGGTCGGTCCAGTTCGGGGTCGTAGTCCTCCCACAACGACAGATCGGAATAGCAACGCTCCAGGTCCTTGAGGCCGAACGCGCTCTGCGTGCTGTCGATGAACTTGCAGTAGAACAGCTGCTGGAACTTGTCCTCGTCGTACTCCAGCAGCAGTTGCTCCAGATCGAACAGATCGCAGCCGCCGTCGATCGCATCCTGGATGGTGATGGTCTTGCGCCATTGACCGTCCGGGCACAGCGCGCCCTGGGTGTAAGCCGATTCCGCCGGCCAGGTGCCGCCGGCCTTTTTCCCGCGCTTGCTGTTGCGGAACTCTTCACCGGACCAGAACGGGTACGCCTGGTGCGACACCGCGCTGGGCGTCGAGAAATAGGTTTTGCGCCATTTCTTGTGGGTGCCCATGGCGCTGGCCACGGTGCTGAGCTTCTCGAAGTCGCGGATCCAGAAGTATTCGTCGACGTAGACGTGGCCGTGGTAGCCCTGGGCCGTGCTGCTGTTGGTGGACAGGAAACGCAGTTCGGCGCCGTTGCTGAGCACAATCGGGTTGCCGGTCAGCTCGATATCGAACCACTGCCTGGCAAACTGGATGATGTAGCTGCGGAAGATCTCCGACTGCGATCGGCTGGCCGACAGGAACACCTGGTTATCGCCGCTCAACACGGCGTCCATGAACGCCTCGCCGGCGAAGTAGTAGGTCAGGCCCACCTGGCGGCTTTTGAGAATGTTCCGGATCCGGCAAGTCAGCGGGTTTTGCTTAGCGGCAAACAGCTCCTGCTGATAGCGGTACATCTTGGAGATGAACTTATCCAGGAAGTCGATTTCGGTCAGGCCGCTGATGTCGTTCTTGGCCTTCTTCTCCTTCTTCTTGCCGCCACCTTCGCTACGGCCTGAACGATCCCCACGGGAGCGCTGGCGGGGCTCCTGGCGCTCGCCCTGGTCATCGTCGACCGCTGCCACCGGCGTGGGCTTGGCCGCTTGTTTCAGCAGTCGCTCACGCACCGCCGTCAGCCGGTCCAGCTCGTTTAGGTCGTCCTTTGACAGGCTGCCCACTTTGTCCAGGAGCAAGGTGATACGACGGCCAACAGCGGTCAGCGGTTCTTCATCCGACAGCATGTCTTCCCACCCGCCCTGGCGGATCCAGTAGTAGACGATCCGGATGTTAGGCAGGTTGAGTTGCGCCTGAATTTCCTTGGCCTTACAGCGGCGTAGAAACAGGCGTTTAGCGGCTTCTTTAACTTCAGTCGAGTAGTACATGGGCCGCAGTCTATGCGGCGAAAACGCGAGAAACGCGGGGTTAAATTCCGCCTTCTTCCTAGATCCTGAATCTAGGAGAAGCGCGGATTTGAACCGTTTGTTTGGGGGCAAACGGCTCCCTATCGTGGCGGCTCATTCAACCGATTGAGCGCAGTTACCACCCATGCCCCGTTCCCTTGTCTCCTATTGGAAGCGCGTAGCCACCAGCGGCCCTACCGTCGATGGCCGCGAAATCCTGCCCCAGGAACTGCGCGACTGTGCCGAAAGCTACGACCCCGCGCTGTACACCGCTGTTATCTGGTGTGAGCACGAGCGCTGGTTCGGTTCCTTCGGGACTGTGTACGCACTTCGGCTGATCGAAAACGCTGAGGATCTGGAGGCAGGCCAAGTCGCCCTTGAAGCGCAGTTGAAGCCCAACGACAAGCTGCTGCGCCTGAACGATGCCGGGGAAAAACTCTTTTCCAGTGTCGAGATCCTCCCGAACTTCCGCGGTCGTGGCAAAGCGTACATGACCGGCCTGGCGGTGACCGACGAGCCCGCAAGCACAGGCACCCAGGAACTCTACTTTTCCCACAAAACCAACCGCGCCGCGTACTACGCCGCCTCGGTCGAGCTGGGTTCTTTCCGTAACGAGGAACCCAAGGGCGAGTTGGGCAAGCTCACCGCGCTGCTCACTGGCTTATTCAAGCGATTCAGCGTTGAAGCGCCCGCCACCGACACCCCCACCACCCCAGAGAGCAAACCCCCAATGGATGAAGCTACCGCAACGGCTTTAAAAGCCCTGCTGGCCCAGCTGCTGGTCGTCGCTGCCGGCATTCAGGCCGTAATCGAGCCCGCCGCTGAAGATGCACCAGAACCCGACCAGGATCTGGTCGATGACGTGAGCGCCGCTGTAGACCAGATCGTCACCACTGCCGAAGAAGAGCGCGAATTCCGCCGCAAGGGTGGCTCTAACGCTGCTGTGCTGGCTGCGCTGTCGAGCCTGCAAAAGCAGTTCAGCGTGATTCAGAACACCCCAACTGGTCGCCAACTGCCGCGCAATGCCGGCCCAGTGACCACTGTTAAAAAGCGGGTGCTCTGACATGGCCAAGTCACTGAGCGCCCTGGGCGCCCAAATGTACGCCCAAATGCAGTTGGCGATCGCTGAAACCTACGGCGTAGAGCTGAGCACCAAAATGTTCAGTGTTGAGCCGTCGATTGCCCAGGAGCTGAACGAGGCAATCACAGCCAAGTCGGACTTCCTGGAGCGTATCAACGTCCTCGGCGTCGACGAAATCAAAGGCGAGAAGATTTTCTTTGGCGTTGCTGGTCCGGTCACCGGCCGCACCAACACCAACACCACCGATCGCGAGGCGAAAGACGCGTCCTCACTGGCCCACAACCAGTACGAGCTTTCCTCGACCGAGTCCGATGTGAGCTTGAAGTACGCAAAGATCGATGCGTGGGCCAAGTTCCCGGAATTCCATCAGTTGTATTCGGCGGCCGTTCAAAAGCAGATCGCCCTGGATCGCATCATGATCGGCTTCCACGGCACTCACGCAGCAGAACAGACCGATCTGGACGAGTACCCTTTGCTCCAGGACGTCAACAAAGGCTGGCTGCAGCAGGCGCGTGAGCAGATCCCGGCGCAGGTGCTCAAGCAGGGCAAGGAAGCGGGCAAAGTCACCCTGGGCGAAGGCGGCGACTACGCCAACCTCGACGCCCTGGTGCACGACACCAAGCAAATGGTGGACGAGCGTCTGCGCGACGGCGGCGACCTGGTGGCCATTATCGGCTCCGACCTGCTGGCCGCCGATAAGGCAAAGCTGTACAGCAAACAGGGCAGTACCCCAACCGAAAAAGAGCGCATTGAAGAGGCCCAGGTTATCGCCACCTATGGCGGTCTGCCGGCTTTCACTGTGGCGTTCTTCCCGGTGAACGCGGTCCTGGTCACCAGTTGGGACAACCTGTCGATCTACTACCAGAGCACCAGCTGGCGTAAGCAGACCATCGACAATCCGAAGCGCTCCCGCGTCGAGGATTACAACAGCCGTAACGAAGGCTACGTGATCGAGCAGTTGGAGAAGTTCGCGCTGACCGAAAACGTGGAGCTGAAGGCATGAGTCTGGCCCTGGCGCACAAGCGCCGCACCCTGGCCTTGGGTGTTGCCGCCGTAGTGGCTGCTGCAGGTGCGCCGGTGGCCTATTCACCGGCCGAGGCCCTGAGCAGTCCGGCCAATGCGCGCAAACACCTGCTGCTGCAGGAAGCGGCACTGGACCAGGATCTGGAGCGCCTGAGCGCGCTCAAGAACCTGGCCAGCAAACAGGCACTCAAGCGCGACGAACTGCTGCCCAAGTACCAGGACTACGTCCAGCGCTACTGCGAATCGGGGCTAAGTTTCCACAATCGCGTTGCGGTGCAGGTAATGGTCTGGCTGTTGGATACCGCGCAGTTCGACGACGCCCTGGAACTGGCGGACTTTCTGATCGAGCAAGGGCAGCCAATGCCTGAGCGCTTCAAACGCCGCGATATCCAGACCTTTGTTGCGGATGCGGTCTACGAGTGGGCTTACACCGAGTACAAGGCCGACCGCAGCCCTGAGCCCTACCTGTCTGGCCTGCTGCCGCTTGTCGACGGCGAATGGCAGCTGACCGAACAGATCCCCAGCAAGTATCACAAGTTGATCGGTATGCGCGCCATGGAGGCGGGGAATTTCGACGTTGCGCTCAAGCACCTGGAGCGCTCAACCGAGCTGTATGCCAAGGCCGGCAATGACATCCGCATTGAGAAGGTCCGCAAGGCCTTGGCAAAACAAACGGCCGCTACTCCGGCCACTGAATAACCGACTACCCCCC
>NZ_JALQCX010000102.1:0-4272 GCF_023241665.1 Pseudomonas morbosilactucae
CGTTGAAGCGCTCTGTGAGCTTCTTGACCTGGTCGGCCTGATACTTGAAGGACTGCCCCCGCCAGCTGTGCTTTTCAAGGATCCGGAACTTCGCCCCGGGCTCCAGCGGCGGAGCAACAACCACACAGGTGGCGTCGTCGCGGGTGCGGCTTGGGTCGTAGCCGATCCAGACCGGGCTGTTGCCGAAAGGTCGGTCCAGTTCGGGGTCGTAGTCCTCCCACAACAACAGATCGGAATAGCACCGCTCCAGGTCCTTGAGGCCGAACGCGCTCTGCGTGCTGTCGATGAACTTGCAGTAGAACAACTGCTGGAACTTGTCCTCGTCGTACTCCAGCTGCAGCTGCTCCAGATCGAACAGATCGCAGCCGCCGTCGATCGCATCCTGGATGGTGATGGTCTTGCGCCATTGACCGTCCGGGCACAGCGCGCCCTGGGTGTAAGCCGATTCCGCCGGCCAGGTGCCGCCAGCCTTTTTCCCGCGCTTGCTGTTCCGGAACTCTTCACCGGACCAGAACGGGTACGCCTGATGCGACACCGCGCTGGGCGTCGAGAAATAGGTTTTGCGCCATTTCTTGTGGGTGCCCATGGCGCTGGCCACGGTGCTGAGCTTCTCGAAGTCGCGGATCCAGAAGTATTCGTCGACGTAGACGTGCCCGTGGTAGCCCTGGGCCGTGCTGCTGTTGGTGGACAGGAAACGCAGTTCGGCGCCGTTGCTGAGCACAATCGGGTTGCCGGTCAGCTCGATATCAAACCACTGCCTGGCAAACTGGATGATGTAGCTGCGGAAGATCTCCGACTGCGATCGGCTGGCCGACAGGAACACCTGGTTATCGCCGCTCAACACGGCGTCCATGAACGCCTCGCCGGCGAAGTAGTAGGTCAGGCCCACCTGGCGGCTTTTGAGGATGTTCCGGATCCGGCAAGTCAGCGGGTTTTGCTTGGCGGCAAACAGCTCCTGCTGGTAGAGGTACATCTTGGAGATGAACTTATCCAGGAAGTCGACTTCGGTCAGGCCGCTGATGTCGTTCTTGGCCTTCTTCTCCTTCTTCTTGCCGCCACCCTCGCTACGGCCTGAACGATCCCCACGGGAGCGCTGGCGGGGCTCCTGGCGCTCGCCCTGGTCATCGTCGACCGCTGCCACCGGTGTGGGCTTGGCCGCTTGTTTCAGCAGTCGCTCACGCACCAACGTCAGCCGGTCCAGCTCGTTTAGTTCGTCCTTTGACAGGTTGCCCACTTTGTCCAGGAGCAGGGTGATACGACGGCCAACAGCGGTCAGCGGCTCTTCATCCGACAGCATGTCTTCCCACCCGCCCTGGCGGATCCAGTAGTAGACGATCCGGATGTTGGGCAGGTTGAGTTGCGCCTGAATTTCCTTGGCCTTACAGCGGCGCAGAAACAGGCGTTTGGCGGCTTCTTTAACTTCGGTCGAGTAGTACATGGGCCGCAGTCTATGCGGCGAAAACGCGAGAAACGCGGGGTTAAATTCCGCCTTCTTCCTAGATCTTGAATCTAGGAGAAGCGCGGATTTGAACCGTTTGTTTGGGGGCAAACGGCTCCCTATCGTGGCGGCTCATTCAACCGATTGAGCGCAGTTAACGCCCATGCCCCGTTCCCTTGTTTCGTACTGGAAACGTGTCGCCACCAGCGGCACCACCGCTGATGGCCGCGAGATCCTTCCCCAGGAACTGCGCGATATCGCTGAGACCTATAAGCCGTCTTTTTATACCGCTGTTATCTGGTGTGAACATGAACGCTGGCAGGGCTGTTTCGGGACTGTATTCGCGGTCCGCTTGATTGAAGAAGGCGAAGACCTAGAGCCCGGTGAAGTCGCGCTGGAGGCCCAGCTCAAGCCCAACGACCGTTTACTGGCACTCAATGACGAAGGTCAGAAGCTGTTCACCAGCATTGAAATCAGGCCCAACTTCCGCGGCAGTGGCAAGGCCTATTTGGGTGGCCTGGCGGTGACAGATGAACCCGCCAGCATTGGCACTCAAGAACTCTACTTTTCCCACCGGACTGGCAAGGACGGGTATTACGCCGCCTCTGTCGAACTGGGCCCGCTTGAAGACATCCCGGCAGCCAGCGAGCTGAATAAGTTTTTCACTTTGTTTTCAGGGCTACTCAAGCGCTTTAGCACCGACGCCCCTCCCGCAACCCCGTCAACCCCAACCGAGAGCAAACCCCCAATGGATGAAGCTACCGCAACGGCTTTGAAAGCCCTGCTGGCCCAGCTGCTGGTCGTCGCTGCCGGCATTCAGGCCGTAATCGAGCCCGCCGCTGAAGATGCACCAGAACCCGACCAGGAACTGGTCGATGACGTGAGCGCCGCTGTAGACCAGATCGTCACCACTGCCGAAGAAGAGCGCGAGTTCCGCCGCAAGGGTGGCTCTAACGCTGCTGTGCTGGCTGCGCTGTCGAGCCTGCAAAAGCAGTTCAGCGTGATTCAGAACACCCCAACCGGTCGCCAACTGCCGCGCAATGCCGGTCCAGTGGCCCCTGTCAAAAAGCGGGTGCTCTGACATGGCCCGTAACCTGAGCGCCTTCGGCGCGAAAATGTTCGCCCAGCTGCAGTTGGCCCTTGCTGAAAACTACGGCGTCGACCTGGTCAGCACCCAGTTCAGCGTTGAACCGTCGATCACCCAGGAGCTGAACGACGCGATCACCGCGAAAGCGGACTTCCTTGAGCGGATCAACGTCGTCCCGGTGACCGAGATCAAGGGCGAAAAGGTCTTCATCGGTACCAACGGCCCGGTTACTGGCCGTACCAACACCAAGACCACCGATCGCGAGGCAAAGGACGCCTCCGGTCTGGACAACAACCTGTACGAACTGCACGACACCCAGTCCGATGTAGGGCTGCCGTACGCCAAGATCGACGCCTGGGCCAAGTTCCCGGATTTCCACCAGAAATACTCTGCCGCCGTGCAGAAGCAGATCGCCTTGGACCGCATGATGATCGGTTTCCACGGTACCCACGCGGCCGTGCAAACCGACGTTATCCAGTATCCGCTGCTCCAGGACGTGAACATCGGCTGGCTGCAGATCCTGCGTACCCAAGCGCCGCACCAGGTCCTGGCCGAAGGTAAGGTGGCCGGCAAGATTGTCATTGGCGCCGATGGCGACTACGCCAACCTCGATGCCGCAGTTCATGACGCCAAACAATTGGTGGACGAACGTCTGCGCGAGAACGGCGACCTGGTGGCGATCATCGGTTCCGATCTGCTCGCCGCCGATAAGGCCAAGCTGTACAGCAAGCAGGCTGACACCCCGACCGAGAAAGAACGTATCGAACTGGCCCAGGTGATCGCCACCTACGGCGGCCTGGCGGCTTTCAGCGTCCCGCACTTCCCGGTCGATGCGATTCTGGTCACCAGCTTCGACAACTTGTCGATCTATTACCAGGACTCCAGCTGGCGCAAGCAGACCGTCGACAACCCGAAGCGCTCCCGCGTTGAGGACTACAACAGCCGCAACGAGGGCTATGTGGTCGAGCAACTGGAGAAGGCTGGGCTGATGGAAAACATCGAGGTGGCCAAGTGAGTCTGGCCCTGGCGCACAAGCGCCGCACCCTGGCCTTGGGGGTTGCCGCCGTAGTGGCTGCTGCAGGTGCGCCGGTGGCCTATTCACCGGCCGAGGCCCTGAGCAGTCCGGCCAATGCCCGCAAACACCTGCTGCTGCAGGAAGCGGCACTGGACCAGGATCTGGAGCGCCTGAGCGCGCTCAAGAACCTGGCCAGCAAACAGGCACTCAAGCGCGACGAACTGTTGCCCAAGTACCAGGACTACGTCCAGCGCTACTGCGAATCGGGGCTGAGTTTCCACAATCGCGTTGCGGTGCAGGTAATGGTCTGGCTGTTGGATACCGCGCAGTTCGACGACGCCCTGGAACTGGCGGACTTTCTGATCGAGCAAGGTCAGCCAATGCCTGAGCGCTTCAAGCGCCGCGATATCCAGACCTTTGTTGCGGATGCGGTCTACGAGTGGGCTTACACCGAGTACAAGGCCGGCCGCAGCCCTGAGCCCTACCTGTCTGACCTGCTGCCGCTTGTCGACGGCGAATGGCAGCTGACTGAGCAGATCCCCAGCAAGTACCACAAGTTGATCGGTATGCGCGCCATGGAGGCGGGGAATTTCGACGTTGCGCTCAAGCACCTGGAGCGCTCGACAGAGCTTTACGCGCAGGCCGGCAACGACACCCGCATCGAGAAGGTCCGCAAGGCCTTGGCAAAACAAGCGGCCACTACTCCGGCCACCGAATAACCGACTACCCCCC
>NZ_JALQCX010000103.1:0-535 GCF_023241665.1 Pseudomonas morbosilactucae
TAGGTGTCGCCAGCCGCAATGCCAGTATTCACCCCGGTTTTCAGGTTGATTGTCACGCCGGTTTTGCTGTCTGTGTAGCCGACGATGTCGTAACCGGCCCCACCGAAGAATTGGTCGGCACCCGCGCCACCGTACAGGGTGTCGTTGCCCGAGTCGCCGGTGATGATGTTGTCGCTGTCGTTACCGTAACCGATGAAACTCTGGTTACCGATGTAGGTGAGGTTTTCAACGTTGGCCGCCAGGATGGTGCCGCTCGTATTGATCACTGACACCCGCACTTCATCGATACCGTCACCGGCTTTTTCGATGATGACCGGCGTCGTGCCGGTGTTGATGTAGTAGATGTCATCACCTGCACCACCCTCAAGGCGGAAGACAGTGGTGGAGGCATCTCGGCCAGTGGTAATGATGTCATTGAAGGCCGAGCCAATGACATTTTCGATGCTGGTCAGGGTGCTGCCTTGAGCATCACCGCCGACGCCGGCCGCGCCTGTGCCAATCGCGCCGCTGCCAAGACGTACTTCCACGTTGACCC
>NZ_JALQCX010000104.1:0-11207 GCF_023241665.1 Pseudomonas morbosilactucae
CCGATCCGCTGCCTTGTTGGGCTGGCCACTTTCACTGCGCACCTGGGCATGGCTGATCAAGGCGAAGATGCAACTGCCACCGATGATGTTGCCCGCCAGGGTCGGGCCGGCAAACACGCACCAGAAATCCCGCCACGGCAATTCGCCAGCAAACACCAAATATGAGACTTCGGCCGACCCCACGACGATATGGGTGAAATCCCCGAGCGCCATCAGGTAGGTGATGAGGATGATGATCCACATCTTCGCGCTCTCCATGGACGGGATCATCCAGACCATGGTGGCGATCATCCAGCCGGAAATGATGCCCTTGGCGAACATCTGTCCGCTGTCGTTCTCCATGACCTTGCGGCCAATGTCGAGAAAGGCCAGGTCGGTCTTGGTGTCGAAAATCGGCAGATGCAGCATCACGTAGGCCACCAGCAAGGTGCCGCACAGATTCCCCACAAGCACCACACTCCACAAACGCAACAGCCGCCCGAAATTGCTCAGGTTCGGCTTGCTCATCACCGGCAGCACGGCGGTCAGGGTGTTTTCGGTAAAGAGTTGCTGGCGCGCGAGGATCACCGCCAGAAAGCCCGCGCAATAGCCAAAGCTGGCGATCACCTTGAAGCCTTCGCCGTCCGGCAGGCGCGAGTTGAGCAGGCCCATGCCCATCAGGGACAAGCCCATGGTCAGGCCGGCCGCCAGCGCTGACCACCACAGGGCGGCCACCGTGCGCTCCAGTTCCTGGTCACCCTGGGTGCGAATGATCTCGTGCAGGACCGCGGCTCGCGGTGGCTGGTTATGGTCGACTTCTTGCTGCTCCTCGGCCGACAGACCGGGGGTTTTACCGTCGTTTTTGGCGTCCATAAAGCTCCTGAACCTGGCGAGTCATTTTAGCTACGACACGCGGGGTTCAGGGCTGTTCCGTAGGAGCAGCCGGGCGGCGCTCTGCCTGCTGGCGAGGGCGATGATCGGGCGCATCCGCCGGCCAGCCGGCGGCTACGGGTGGTGTCAGGCTTCGTCCTGGAACTGGTCTTTGACGTACTTGATTTCGGTACGGCCGTGGGGGGCTGGCAGACCGTCTTCGCCGAGGTTGACGAACACCATCTTCTCGACGGTCAGGATGGATTTGCGGGTGATCTTGTTGCGCACTTCGCAAGTGAGGGTGATCGAGGTGCGACCGAATTCAGTGGCGGTGATGCCCAACTCAATGAT
This sequence comes from Pseudomonas morbosilactucae, assembly GCF_023241665.1. NCBI lineage: Bacteria > Pseudomonadati > Pseudomonadota > Gammaproteobacteria > Pseudomonadales > Pseudomonadaceae > Pseudomonas > Pseudomonas morbosilactucae. Next base: position 1,201 of record NZ_JALQCX010000104.1, read on the forward strand.
GTCGCCCTGGCGCGAAGCGCTGACAAAGTTGATTTCCGAAATGTACTTGGTGACGACCCGCTGGTTACCCAGCTGGACAATGGCGTAGATCGCCGCTTCTTCGTCGATCCAGCGCAACAAGCTACCGCCGAACAGGGTGCCGTTGGGATTGAGGTCTTCAGGTTTTACCCATTTGCGGGTGTGGAAGTTCATGGGGCGCAGGCCTCTGAGGGGGTGGATAGAGGGTAGTTAATGCCCCCAGCTTCAAGTTTCAAGCCACAAGCTGCAAGTAAAAACCGAGTGGCGCTTACTTGCCGCTTGAAGCTTGCCCCTCGCCACTCAAAGAACGCTATAATCGCCACCGTTTCAAAACGGTCATCTGCACTTGATACCGTTTTCCCGCCACCTGTCCGAGGGGCGCTGCAGCAGGCATGACCTGTCAGGCTCGGATGGGGCGTTGTTGATACAGGGCTGCCTGTCTCGGCACTAAACGCACAACGGCGCCCATTCGCATACTTACGAATGGAGGCTCTTCATGAGCGCTGTAAACACGCCTGCAGATTTTACCGACTACAAAGTCGCCGACATGTCCCTGGCTGCCTGGGGCCGTCGTGAAACCATCATCGCCGAGTCGGAAATGCCGGCCCTGATGGGTCTGCGTCGCAAGTACGCCGGTGAGCAACCGCTCAAGGGCGCGAAAATCCTCGGCTGCATCCACATGACCATTCAGACCGCCGTGCTGATCGAAACCCTGGTTGCCCTGGGTGCCGAAGTGCGCTGGTCGTCCTGCAACATTTTCTCGACTCAGGACCAGGCCGCCGCGTCCATCGCCGCCGCCGGTATCCCGGTATTCGCCTGGAAAGGCGAGACCGAGCAAGAGTACGAGTGGTGCCTGGAGCAAACCATCCTCAAGGATGGCGCACCTTGGGACGCCAACATGATCCTCGACGACGGCGGCGACCTGACCGAGCTGCTGCACAAGAAGTACCCAGCTGTGCTGGACCGTGTTCACGGCGTGACCGAAGAAACCACCACCGGCGTACACCGCCTGCTGGACATGCTGGCCAAGGGCGAGCTGAAAATCCCGGCCATCAACGTCAACGACTCGGTGACCAAGAGCAAGAACGACAACAAGTACGGCTGCCGTCACAGCCTGAACGACGCCATCAAGCGCGGCACCGACCACCTGCTGTCCGGCAAGCAAGCGCTGGTCATCGGTTACGGCGACGTGGGCAAGGGCTCGGCCCAGTCCCTGCGCCAGGAAGGCATGATCGTCAAGGTTTCCGAAGTTGACCCGATCTGCGCCATGCAAGCCTGCATGGACGGCTTTGAACTGGTTTCGCCGTTCATCGACGGTATCAACAACGGCACCGAAGCCAGCATCGACAAAGCCCTGCTGGGCAAGATCGACCTGATCGTGACCACCACCGGCAACGTCAATGTTTGCGACGCAAACATGCTCAAAGCCCTGAAGAAGCGCGCTGTTGTCTGCAACATCGGCCACTTCGACAACGAAATCGACACCGCTTTCATGCGCAAGAACTGGGCATGGGAAGAAGTGAAGCCACAAGTGCACAAGATCCACCGCACCGGCGCGGGCGATTTCGACCCACAGAACGACGACTACCTGATCCTGCTGGCCGAAGGCCGCCTGGTGAACCTGGGCAACGCCACCGGTCACCCAAGCCGCATCATGGACGGCTCGTTCGCCAACCAGGTACTGGCGCAGATCTTCCTGTTCGGCCAGAAGTACGCCGACCTGTCGCCTGCCCAGAAAGCCGAGCGCCTGACCGTTGAAGTACTGCCGAAGAAACTCGACGAAGAAGTGGCCCTGGAAATGGTCCGCGGTTTCGGCGGCGTGGTGACGCAACTGACCAAGACCCAGGCCGACTACATCGGCGTGACCGTCGAAGGCCCGTTCAAGCCGCACGCTTATCGGTACTAAGAGCAGCGGCAAGCTTTGAGCTGTAAGCGGCAAGCAAGAGCGGTTGGCTTGCTTGCTGTTTGAGGTTTGAGGCCTGCTTCTTCATCGTTTTTTGCAGTTGTGAGCCGCGGGCTTCAAATGCAGGAGTCGGCGCACCGCCCTCTTGCCGCTTGAAGCCTGCAGCTCACTGCTGGAGGCCCTATGTCCCAAGACCGTCGCTACAGCTTCGAGTTCTTCCCCACCAAGACCGATGCTGGGCATGAAAAACTGCTCGCCACTGCCCGTCAGTTGGCCGGCTACAACCCCGACTTCTTCTCCTGCACCTACGGTGCCGGTGGCTCGACCCGTGACCGCACGATCAACACCGTGCTGCAACTGGAGAGCGAAGTAAAAATCCCTGCGGCACCGCACTTGTCCTGTGTCGGTGACAGCAAGGACGACCTGCGCGGCCTGCTGAGCCAGTACCAGGCAGCCGGCATCAAGCGCATCGTCGCCCTGCGCGGCGACCTGCCTTCCGGCATGGGCATGGCCAGCGGCGAGCTGCGCCACGCCAACGACCTGGTGAGCTTCATTCGTGAAGAAACCGGCAGCCACTTCCACATCGAAGTCGCCGCTTACCCGGAAATGCACCCGCAAGCCCGCAACTTCGAAGACGACCTGTTCAACTTCGTACGCAAGGCCAATGCCGGCGCCGACAGCGCGATCACCCAGTACTTCTTCAACGCCGACAGCTACTTCTACTTCGTCGAGCGCGTGCAGAAAATGGGCGTCAACATCCCGATCGTGCCGGGCATCATGCCGATCACCAACTACAGCAAGCTGGCCCGCTTCTCCGACGCCTGCGGCGCCGAGATCCCGCGCTGGATCCGCAAGCAACTGGAAGCCTACGGTGACGACACCGCGAGCATCCAGGCCTTCGGCGAGCAGGTCATCAGCGAAATGTGCGAACGCCTGCTGCAAGGCGGCGCACCGGGGTTGCACTTCTACACCCTGAACCAGGCCGAACCGAGTTTGGCCATCTGGAACAACCTGAAACTGCCGCGCTGATCGGCGACGGTTTCCGGCCAAGAAGGCCCCGGCGCAAACCGGGGCCTTTTTTATGCGCAGGCCTTGAGCTAGAGCGGTCAGCAGCACCTCTAGCTATTTCATGATGCCTCAGCGTAATCTCCCGCCATGCTCGCCATTCCCCGGTTGCTGATAGCCCTTCTCTGCACTTGCCTGAGCCTGATGGCCCACGGCGAGAAGTTGCGCATTGTCACCGACCCCTGGCCGCCCTACGCCTACGAGGAAAATGGCCAGGCCATGGGCCTGGATTACGAAACCACGGCCATTGTTTTCCAACGCATGGGGATCGAAGTGCAGTGGCAATTCCTGCCCTGGAAGCGCTGCCTGGCCATGCTAGAGCAAGGGCAAGCCGATGCTGTGCTGGATATCTTTCATCGCGAAGAGCGAGAAAAACTCCTGCTTTACCCCAGCGAACCGCTCTCGGACGTCGAGTTCGTGATGTTCTACGCCAACCAGCGGCCCCACCCGTTCAAGCACCTGGACGAGTTGCGCGGCCTGACCGTCGGCACCACCCCGGGCTACCTGTACACCGACGACTTCAACGACTCGCCGCTGTTCAAACGCGAACCTGCCCCCACCCAGGAAGCCAACTTCGGCAAGCTGCTGCTGGGACGCATCGACCTGCTGATTACCGACCGCCGGGTGGGGCATTACCTGCTCGACACCCTGAAGATCCGCGACCAGGTCACCGAGAACCCCTTTGTGCTGACCCGCCAGGGCCAATTCCTCGCCGTGCGCCGCAACGCCGGCATGGACCTCCTGGTGCAACGCTTCGCCGCCGAGCTCAAGCGTTTCAAGCGTGAACCGGCTTACGCCGAACTGAGCGCGCGATATGGCGCAAGGCTTAAAGGCAGCACGCCCCCGGCGACATCAGAAAAAACCGTTGAGCAGCAGGAAAGCAGCGTACCGTGATTGCTCTGTTATACTCCGGCCTCCCGCCAGGCTCACGCCCGGACGCTGGCCCCTGTTCAAGGCTTCTCGACACCGCTACAGCGCAGCTCAACAGCCCGCGCGAGCCGTCGCTGACCCGCCTTCAGAGATCTCAGCAGGACCGGACGGGATTGCGTCCCCTTAAACGCCATTCACGCCCGGTAAGACTATCCCTTTGGGCCAAGCCCTCACTAAAACAGGATTACTCATGTCCTTTGCTTCCCTCGGTCTCTCCGAGGCTTTAGTCGGCGCGATCGAAGCCGCCGGCTACACCCAGCCTACTCCGGTGCAACAGCGGGCCATTCCCGCCGTGTTGCAAGGTCGCGATCTGATGGTTGCGGCACAGACAGGTACTGGTAAAACCGGCGGCTTCGCCCTTCCGATCCTGGAGCGGTTGTTTCCCAATGGTCACCCGGACAAATCCCAGCGTCACGGTCCACGCCAACCGCGCGTACTGGTCCTGACCCCTACTCGCGAACTGGCCGCGCAAGTGCATGACAGCTTCAAGCTGTATGCCCGCGACCTGAAGTTCGTCAGCGCCTGCATCTTCGGCGGCGTCGGCATGAACCCGCAGGTTCAGGCCATGGCCCGTGGCGTCGATGTACTGGTGGCCTGCCCTGGCCGCCTGCTCGACCTGTGCGGTCAAGGCAGCGTCGACCTGTCCCACGTGGAAATCCTCGTGCTGGACGAAGCCGACCGCATGCTCGACATGGGTTTTGTGCATGACGTGAAGAAAGTCCTCGCACGCCTCCCGGCCAAACGCCAGAACCTGCTGTTCTCGGCAACCTTCTCCAACGACATCACCGCTTTGGCGGGCAAGTTGTTGCACAACCCCGAGCGCATCGAAGTCACGCCGCCGAACACCACGGTCGAGCGTATCGAGCAGCGGGTGTTCCGCCTGGCCGCAAGCCACAAGCGTGCATTGCTGGCGCACTTGATCACTGCCGGCGCCTGGGAACAGGTCCTGGTCTTTACCCGCACCAAGCACGGCGCCAACCGCCTGGCCGAGTACCTGGACAAGCACGGCCTCACCGCTGTCGCCATCCACGGCAACAAGAGCCAGAACGCCCGCACCAAAGCCCTGGCCGACTTCAAGGCCGGTGAAGTGCGGATCCTGGTAGCGACCGATATCGCCGCCCGTGGCCTGGACATCGACCAACTGCCTCACGTGGTCAACTTCGAGCTGCCGAACGTCGACGAAGACTACGTGCACCGCATCGGCCGTACTGGCCGCGCCGGTCGTTCGGGCGAAGCCATCTCCCTGGTGGCGCCGGACGAAGAAAAACTGCTGAAAAGCATCGAGCGCATGACCAAGCAGAAAATCGCCGACGGCGACCTGATGGGCTTCGATGCCAGCGCTGTGGAAGCCGAGAAACCGGAAGTCCGCGAGCGTCCTGACGTGCGTAACCCGCGCAACGCCCGTGGTCCTCGTGGCGATGGCCCGAACGGCGGCGGTGGCGGCGGCGGTCGCAAGGACAAGGGCAAAGACAAGGGCGGCAAGGATAAACCTGCCGCTCGTGGCGATCGCCCAGCCCGTGAGCAGAAGCCCCGCGAAGGGACTCCGGCCCGCGAACAGCGCCAGCCAGCGCCACGCGCCGCCGCTGATCGTGCGCCTGACGAGTTCCTGGACGACGATATCGACAACTTCGGTAACCGTGTCGACTACGTGCCACAACAGAAGCCGGCCCAAGGCCGTGGTCGCCGTCCGGGTGCTCCGGCCCAAGGCGCGGGTGCCGGCAGCGGTGCTCCACGTGGCGGCCAGCCACAGGGCGGTCGCCAGAATGGCCCGCGCAACAGCAGCGGCGGCACCACCGGCACTCCGCCGGCCAAGCGCAGCGGCCCGCGCAATGGCGCCCCCCGTGACGGCCAGGCCCGTCGCGAAGACTCGCGCAGCAACAACCGTCGCCCGGCCCGTGATGATCAGCCACGCTCGTCCGAGCCAGCCGTGCAGAACCCGCGCGGTGGTCCTGCGCCGAAGATCATCCACAAGGAATCGAAAGCCGACCGCTTTCCAACACCTGAGCAGTTGGATCAACTGCCAGGCCGTCCTCGTGGTGAAAAACCGGCACTGCTGACCCGTAACCGTTAACGGTTCGTTTCAGCCAGGCACAAAAAACGCCCCCCGATCGCAAGATCGGGGGCGTTTTTTCGTTGCGCAGCGACAAGCCGGGGCCCAGACAGCAAAACGCCGACTCAAGGTCGGCGTTTTGCTGCAAGCGAGGATTATTACTTCGCTTTCACACCTTCGAAGGTGATGTACAGCTCGACGTTGTTGGACGCCGGGCCCAGGTCCATCATCTTGCCGAAGTCCTGGCGATTGATGGTGGTGGTGCCTTCGAAGCCAGCACGGTAGCCGCCCCATGGATCCTTGCCTTCACCCAGGAAGGTGGACTTGACCACGACCGACTTGGTCACGCCGTGCAGGGTCAGGTCGCCGGTCACGTCGGCGGTCAGCTTGCCATCGGCGTTCTTGCCGGTTGGCTTGACGCTGGTGGAGACAAACTTGGCGTCAGCAAACTTGCCCACGTCCAGGAAGTCTTTGCTGGCGATGTGCTTGTCGCGCTCGGCGTGGTTGGTGAACACGCTGGCGGTGCGCACATTGACTTCGATCTTGGCGTCTTCAGGCTTGGCCGCATCAAAGCTGAACTTACCGTCCAGGTCCTTGAAAGTACCGGTGATGAAGCTGTAGCCCAGGTGGCTGATCTTGAAGTCGATGAAGGCGTGCTGGCCTTCCTTGTCGATTACGTAGTCAGCAGCCATCGCCGAACCAGCGGACAACAGGGCGGAACCGATGGCCAGAGCGGCGAGAGTCTTTTTCAACATGCTTCTATTCCTTTTGAGTCGAGGTTGAACTTCAGGCTTTGCGGCCCAGCATACGAGTCAGGGTCGCATCACGGTCGATAAAGTGGTGTTTCAGAGCGGCCAGGCCATGCAGCCCGGCGAAAATCACGATCACCCAGGCCAGGTACAGATGCACCTCGCCTGCTACATCCGCCTGGTCCGGTAGCCCGGAAAGCAGTGCGGGTACTTCAAACAGGCCGAACACCGGGATCCCAACACCGTCTGCAGTGGAAATCAGGTAACCGGCAATCATCACAGCGAACAGGATGAGGTAAAGGAATGCATGGCCGAACTTGGCCCCCAGGCGAGTCAGACGCCCGTGGTTAGCCGGCGCTGGCGGTGGCGGGCTGATAAAGCGCCAGAGCACCCGCAACAGCATGATTGCAAACAGCGTCAGACCAATGCTTTTGTGCAGGTCCGGTGCGTCTTTGCGCCACGTGCTGTAGTAGTCCAGGCCAACCATCCACAGGCCCAGGGCGAACAAGCCGAACACCACCAAGGCCACGCCCCAGTGCAGAACAATGCTTACCCAACCGTAGCGCGAAGCGGAATTACGTAGCTGCATGACTTAAATCCTGTAAGAACTGCTGCCCAAGACTAGCGATTTACCTATCGAATTAAAGCGGAAAATTTCGCTTTGAAATATCGAGAAATATGATCTTAAGGGTAGGCACAGTACGTTAACGATGGATTAAGGACTATCCCCAAAAAACGTGACAGACCGTCCTATGTTTACTGCGAATTTATTCTTCCGAACCTCAATAGGTTGTGACACAGCCCGGCATTGCATAGGCTTGCGCGACTGTTTTGCCTGCGTCCGCCGCAGGACCGCTTCGAGGAGATAGACGATGGGCCTGAACAACCAGTGGATGCAACGTGACCTCGCGGTGTTGTGGCACCCCTGCACCCAGATGAAAGACCACGAGCAACTGCCACTGATTCCGATCAAACGCGGGGAAGGCGTGTGGCTGGAGGATTTCGAAGGCAAGCGTTACCTCGACGCGGTCAGCTCCTGGTGGGTCAACGTTTTCGGCCACGCCAACCCGCGCATCAACCAGCGCATCAAGGACCAGGTGGACCAACTGGAGCACGTGATCCTCGCCGGCTTCAGCCACCAGCCGGTGATCGAGTTGTCCGAGCGCCTGGTGAAGATCACCCCTGAAGGCCTGACTCGCTGCTTCTACGCCGATAACGGCTCATCGTGCATCGAAGTCGCGCTGAAGATGAGCTTTCACTACTGGCTCAACCGCGGGCAACCGAACAAAAAACGCTTCGTCACCCTGACCAACAGCTACCACGGTGAAACCATGGCGGCGATGTCAGTGGGCGACGTGCCGCTGTTCACCGAAACCTACAAAGCCCTGCTGCTGGACACCATCAAGGTGCCGAGCCCGGACTGCTACCTGCGCCCGGAAGGCATGGGTTGGGAAGAGCATTCGCGGAACATGTTCGCGGCCATGGAGCAGACCCTGGCCGAGCACCACGACAGCGTCGCCGCGGTGATTGTCGAGCCGCTGATCCAGGGCGCCGGCGGCATGCGCATGTACCACCCGGTGTACCTCAAGCTGCTGCGCGAAGCCTGCGACCGCTACGGCGTGCACCTGATCCACGATGAAATCGCCGTGGGCTTCGGCCGTACCGGGACCCTGTTCGCCTGCGAACAGGCCGGTATCCGCCCGGACTTCCTGTGCCTGTCCAAGGCCTTGACTGGCGGCTACCTGCCGCTGGCCGCCGTGGTCACCACCGACGACGTGTACAGCGCCTTCTATGACGACTACCCGACCCTGCGCGCCTTCCTCCACTCCCACAGCTACACCGGCAACCCCTTGGCGTGCGCGGCGGCCCTGGCGACCCTGGACATCTTCGAAGAGGACCGGGTGATCGAGAACAACCAGGCCCTGGCCCAGCGCATGGCCACCTCGACCGCACACCTGGCGGACCACCCGAATGTCGCGGAAGTGCGCCAGACCGGCATGGTCCTGGCCATCGAGATGGTCCAGGACAAGGCGAGCAAGACCGCCTATCCATGGCAGGAGCGACGTGGCCTCAAAGTGTTCCAGCATGCCCTGGAGCGCGGCGCGCTGTTGCGGCCCCTGGGCAGCGTGGTGTATTTCCTGCCGCCGTATGTCATCACCCCGGAGCAGATCGACTTCCTCGCCGAGGTCGCCAGCGAAGGCATCGACATCGCCACCAGCGACCGCGTCAGTGTGTCGGTGCCCAAGGACTTCCACCCCGGGTTCCGCGACCCGGGCTGAGCCCACTGCCCAGCTCCTGCACCCTTTACCGTAGGAGCTGGCTTGCCAGCGAAGCACCTCGATCAACACCGCACCATCGTTTATCGCCGGCAAGCCGGCTTCTACCGCACAGAGAACCCAGATGAGATTGTCCCGTTTCTTTATCGACGCCCCCTTGAGCCTCGGCGAGCACGAATTGCCGGAAGCCCAGGCCCATTACATCGGGCGCGTGCTGCGCATGGCCGAAGGCGACGCGCTGCAAGTGTTCGACGGTTCGGGCACGGAGTTTCGCGGCACGCTGCGGGAAGTCGGCAAAAAACGCGTGGTGGTGCAACTCGACGAAAGCTTCGCTGGGCAAGTGGAGTCGCCGCTGCAGATTCATCTCGGCCAGGGCCTGTCCCGGGGCGAGCGCATGGACTGGGCGATTCAGAAAGCAACGGAACTGGGGGTCAGCGAAATCACGCCGATTTTCAGCGAGCGCTGTGAAGTGCGGCTCAAGGATGAGCGGGCCGACAAGCGCCTGCTGCACTGGCGCCAAGTGGCAATCAGCGCCTGCGAACAGTGCGGGCGTTCCCGCGTCCCGGTGATTCACCCGCCGCTGCTGCTGGCGGACTGGATCAAGCACACCCAAGCTGACCTCAAGCTGGTGCTGCACCCGGTGGCCGAGCCCCTGGAGAGCCACGCCAAACCGGCCACCCTGGCCTTCCTGATCGGCCCGGAAGGCGGTCTGTCCGACGCCGAGGTGGAACAGGCCCACGGCGCCGGCTTCCTGCCCGCCCGCCTGGGCCCTCGCGTCCTGCGCACCGAAACCGCCCCCGTGGTAGCGCTGGCCGTGGCCCAACAACTCTGGGGCGATTTCTAAAACACCCGTAGGAGCTGGCTTGCCAGCGATCGCGTCCACCCGCCCGGCGCTCGTCTCAAGGCCCCTTCGCCGGCAAGCCGGTTCCTACAAAAACAGCGTCGCCTCCCGTAGGAGCTGGCTTGCCAGCGATAGCGCCCTCCAGCCCAGCGCACAGCTCAAGGCCCTCTTCGCC
>NZ_JALQCX010000105.1:0-2129 GCF_023241665.1 Pseudomonas morbosilactucae
TGGAACCTTGAGTCCTGAAGGGCCGTCGAAGACTACGACGTTGATAGGTTGGGTGTGTAAGCGCTGTGAGGCGTTGAGCTAACCAATACTAATTGCCCGTGAGGCTTGACCATATAACACCCAAGCAATTTGCTTAAGAAGCGAGTTGCGGTGTGTGAAGATCGAAACGAACCGAAAGTTCGAAACACTCACAAAACACCTGCTATCACATACCCAATTTGCTGAAGCGAGACCACCTGGTCACGACTCAGTACCCGAATTTCTTGACGACCATAGAGCGTTGGAACCACCTGATCCCATCCCGAACTCAGCAGTGAAACGATGCATCGCCGATGGTAGTGTGGGGTTTCCCCATGTGAGAGTAGGTCATCGTCAAGATTAAATTCCGAAACCCCAATTGCGAAAGCAGTTGGGGTTTTGTCTGTACGCGGGAAAAAACTTTTATCCGTTGATCCGTTTCTGGGGGCGTCTCGTAAGGCAGATCTGGAGATGGCTTCTGTTTGAATCTTGTTCCTCGGTTATAAGTCTAGAAATCTCCAGCACACTCCACTTTAAACTCGGCCTCGATAAGTTAGCCAGTACTGCTAGGCCAAATTGATGCTAGCTGTCAGTTCCGTTTTTGGGTGTCTGATTGGGCTCGGCTTGAATAGTCGTCGCGATGGCATCTATTGCGCTCGCCAGAGACTGCCTGAGCGTGTTGGCGGGCGGGTGGCGTATTAGCTTGGTGATCGCGCTGGAAAGCCATCAGTGAGCCCGCTGTGTGGTCCAGGCTATTGCCGATGCGCTGAGACCTGCTTCGCTATGTTGTGGCAAGTAGCTTGCTGTCACTCACCGGTGAAGATCCGGCTGCGGTTTATGGGTGGGCTATGAATGGGCAGTGCAATTAGGGAGGGGCGAGATATACAGTTTGACCCTAGAGGGGGGCTAGAGATGAAGCCAGAAGGTTTTAGGTCTTTTAGGTGCGCAACCGCCGGTTACTAGTTTTATCAGTCTCGTGGCACTTCTCCCGGCGTTTCCGCCCTATCTAGGAGGCGACAATAGACAGTTGACCGACGCCCGGAGTCTCGCAGAGTTTTTCGTTTCAGGTTTGGATGAATGCGATGTCGACCAGCGGCCGGCGCTTTATGTGGGTTCGCTTTATATTCTTGCAGGGACAGTTCGTGATTTTTCGAACATGCATCACTCCCTACGCAGCAAAAAATCATGCTGATTAAAGCGATAAAGCGAACACAAAAAAACCGGCTCAAGGGCCGGTTTCTTTGTGTTCAAGATGCATTGAGCAGCATCTTGAGATATGTAATTGGTGCCCGAGGGAGACTTTAACGCTCCATATAATCCGTGGCTTGCAGACGAATTAAGTAGTTCGGGATACATGTAGGGATACAAAGTCATCGAGACTACACGTTCGGTGGACCACTATAAAGCAAAGGGCGTGCTTACGAATCCCACAAAATTCATCTCAGGTCCTTTTCCCTCTGAAACCTTTTATACCCACAGCGCTAGCAGCGGTGAATGCCTTGAATGATGTCATCGCTTTCATTTTGGCCTGGAACGCTCGCCGTTGACTGTCCTGTTTAAAAATTACGATCTGCCAAGGTGCCAAGGTGTCATCGTCCAACAGATGCTTCCTGACATGCCAAAGGATGTCTCTAGCGTTGGGGGCAGTAGGATCGTTGGTCAAAGTTTTAGTAAGCAACTGGAGGATGTCAGTCGGGAGCCACAGATAGGCTTCGAATGTCAGTTTGTTCAGGGTGCGTTGGTCATCAGGGAAACTCATCCACTCCGCAAGAAGGGACGCAATTGCTTCTGACTTTAGGCGAACCTGTTCTGACTTCTTCCATTCTTCGAGCTTTATCGCGTACTCGTGTCCGATAGACTGCTTAATTCTCTCGGCGAACCAGGTACGCATCAGCCAGAGAATCACTGCTGTGCCTGCGATGCCGCCTGCACTACCAAGTATCGCAGCCCATAGAACATCCAAATTCATGTGTTGCTCCTTCGATCTTAACCAGCGGGAATGCCTTGGCTACCTATTCGGTAGGTGTGGAGGATGATCTTTTACCAGATACACCCCCCGTTGGCGCTAAACACGACTCGCCAGCAGACATTGCATGACCAAGGCGGCGGGG
>NZ_JALQCX010000106.1:0-951 GCF_023241665.1 Pseudomonas morbosilactucae
TGAGCTTTGACGGTACGAATAACGTCACCATCGCCACCACAGCCAGCCAGGCCACGGAGACAGTGGCTGGCGGCGCGGAAGGTGGCCACACAGCTCCAAACCGACACTGGGACCGACGACACCGCGTTTATCAGCGCCAAGAAGCTCCGATGGGGGTTCGCCGCCACCTTCGGAACAACCGGGGTTTGTAAGCCCTGCCGTCCTGGTTGGGCGGTTTTATCTGGCAATGGGGGACAAACACCGTCCGGAGTATCGGCAGCGGGCTTAGCCAGGTGGTCACCATCACATTGCCCACGACGTTCCCGAATGCCGCCTACAACGCCCAGGTGACCGCGCTTATGGCATCCGGCGCGGTGTCGGGCTCTTGCACCCCGTACATCCAGGCAATGACCAACTCAACGCTGGCCATCGGCCTGGATGGCTACGACTCATCAGGCATCGACTACCCCACCCACTGGTTCATCCTCGGACGTTAAACACGCCATGAAATACGCCTATTGCCCCGAGAGCCAAGGGCTCTACCGGTCAGACCTCAACCTGACATTCCCCCGTGATGCGATTGAAATCACCTACGGCAAGTACCTGGAACTCGTCGGCCAAGAAGTTGCGCTGAATGACGAAGGTGTGCCCGTGGTATCGCGCCGTGGCGTTTCCCTGGACGTGCTCTACAGCAGCAAAACCCAGTCGATCAACTACGCCTGCGAAACCGAAACCACCGCCGGGTTCTGGTCCGAAGCCCTGGGCACAGCTCACCAGTACGGCAGTCAACTGGATGACCAATTGAACCTGACCGGCGTCATTTTGGCCGGGCTGACAGCCTCTATGCCTGCCGTGACACGGAAGGCGTGAAGGACTTTCGACCGCACACCGCCGCGCAGCTGCGCCAGGTGGGGGACGACTTCACACTGTACAAGCTGCAGTTGCTGCAGAAGCCAACGGGCTCAAACAGAA
>NZ_JALQCX010000107.1:0-884 GCF_023241665.1 Pseudomonas morbosilactucae
GTTGGTTCCCCTGGCCCTGGCCATCCCACTTTGAAATGGCGTCACCGCCAGGCACGCCGGGGCTTCGCCCATCTGGCCCGCCAGTGCCGCACGGCCGGCGGCGATCGCGCTTTCTGCAGCGGCACCAACTGGCCCCGGGTTGGTGCTGGTCATTCCGTCCAATCCGGTCAGGCGCTGGGCTGTGCTGGCCAGCTCACCGCCGGCCAGCTCCTGGGCCGCTGACAGCTCGCCCATCCATTGCGTTGCCTGCTCAGGCCAGCGCATGGTCACCGGTGCCCAGGAGTTCACTGTTCACCGTCCCATGTCACGGCCGCCAGTGCGTCCATGTCGGCGTTGGCCAGCGCTTCGTCCAGCTTCTGTTTGAGCCCGTTGGCCTTCTGCAGCAACTGCAGCTTGTACAGTGTGAAGTCGTCCCCCACCTGGCGCAGCTGCGCGGCGGTGTGCGGTCGAAAGTCCTTCACGCCTTCCGTGTCACGGCAGGCATAGAGGCTGTCAGCCCCGGCCAAAATGACGCCGGTCAGGTTCAATTGGTCATCCAGTTGACTGCCGTACTGGTGAGCTGTGCCCAGGGCTTCGGACCAGAACCCGGCGGTGATTTCGGTTTCGCAGGCGTAGTTGATTGACTGGGTTTTGCTGCTGTAGAGCACGTCCAGGGAAACGCCACGGCGCGATACCACGGGCACACCTTCGTCATTCAGCGCAACTTCTTGGCCGACGAGTTCCAGGTACTTGCCGTAGGTGATTTCAATCGCATCACGGGGGAATGTCAGGTTGAGGTCTGACCGGTAGAGCCCTTGGCTCTCGGGGCAATAGGCGTATTTCATGCGTGTTTAACGTCCGAGGATGAACCAGTGGGTGGGGTAGTCGATGCCTGATGAGTCGTA
>NZ_JALQCX010000108.1:0-1104 GCF_023241665.1 Pseudomonas morbosilactucae
CCCCCCAGCGGGAACCCGTGAAACGAGTCAGCCATTTATGGCCCGCCCCGTTGAAACGGTGTTTCCCGCCCTATTTGAGCGGCCAGCAATGAGCTTTTCCGGGAATCCCACCACCTTTGTGGAACAGGCGATCGAGAATGACGGCTTTTGGCCGAACCTCTCGCTGGCCGAGTTCCAGAAGCAGCAACGCCTGCCGGCGGAGTACCTGGTGGAGCTGCTGACCGACGCTTTGTTGTCTGCCCTGGTCGAGGTCAACAAAGACCTGGCCAAGTGCAAAACCCGCTGGCAAGCCGCCGGAATCACCAACGTCGAAACCGCGGACTCTCGCCTACTGCCTGAACGCACGCTCAAAGCCGCGCTGTACAAGCGCGCCGTGTACTCCCGGGCCAAGGCCAGCGCACTGACTCAGTTCGCCACCGTGAACCGCCGAGAGAGTGCCGAGAACACCGGCAAAGAGGCCCCGGATCGGGCTGAAACCTTCCTAGCTTTCAGCCAGCAGGCCGTGCGCGCCCTGCAGGGCCGTGGCCGCATCACGGCGGCTCTGCTGTGAACAAGTTACGCGCCCTGACCACGTTCCTGATCGAACGCCAACTGGCGCTGCCGGAACAGATCGACAGCTACGCCGAGCAGGTGAACCTAGAGCTGATCTGGAAGAACGGCGACCAGGGCCTGCACATGGGCGACATGCGTTATCGCGCTGTCCTGGTGATCGAGCGCTTCGCTAAAAAACCCGCGCTGCTGATGGCCATGGTGGGCAGTTGGCTGGAAACCCAGGATCCAGATCGCGACGACGATCTGCCGGCGCCGACGTTCGCGATCGACCAGGTGGATAACGACCTGGCTGACGTGGAGCTGACCCTGGAGTTCATCGAGCCCCAGCACTTGGCCGAAGACCCCAACGGCCTGATCGATGCCTTCGGCAAAAAGTGGGGCTTGGTGGAATTCGACCTGTGGACGGCCGAACACGGCGAGGTGCGCAGCCATGGCGCGTAGCACCTTCGAACTGGACGTTCGGGGCCACCTGGGCGTGCGCGAACAACTGGCCCTGCTGAGCCTGCCGCCAAAGTTGCGCCGGCGGCTGCTGAACAACGTCACCAAGCGCGT
>NZ_JALQCX010000109.1:0-7115 GCF_023241665.1 Pseudomonas morbosilactucae
GTGGCTTACCCGAGCGATCCCGACCTGCCCCACACCCGTAGGCGCTGGCTTGCCAGCGATGGCGTCCTCACAATCGCTATCGCCGGCAAGCCGGTTCCTACAAAGGCCATGGCTTACCCGAGCGATCCCGTCCTGTCCCACACCTGTAGGAGCTGGCTTGCCAGCGATGGCGTCCTCACAATCGCTATCGCCGGCAAGCCGGCTCCTACAAAGGCCGTGGTTTACCCGAGCGATCCCGTCCTGTCCCACACCTGTAGGAGCTGGCTTGCCAGCGACGGCGCCCTCGAAATCGCTATCGCCGGCAAGCCGGTTTCTAAGAGGGCGGTACTGACCGATGTTCGGCGGGAGCAACGTCATGTGGCAGTTTGACTACCCCTGGCTGTTACTCTTGCTGCCCCTGCCCTGGCTTGGCTACCACTATTTGCCGGCTTACCGCGAAGCGCGCAGTGCGGTGCGGGTGCCGTTTTTTGGGGCCATGAGCCGGGCCATCGGCCAGGCCCCGCAACAGGCTGGCAGCCGCGAAAACCGTGGGCAATGGCTGCTCAACCTGCTGGTCTGGGCCCTGGTGCTGCTGGCGGCGGCACGGCCGGTGTGGGTGGAGAAACCCATCGTGCACCAGCAACCGGTGCGTGACCTGATGCTGGCCATCGACATTTCCCAGTCCATGGAAACCACCGACTTCAACGACGCCAACGGCCAGAAAATCAACCGCCTGGCCGCGGTCAAGCAAGTGGTCCACGGCTTTATCCAGCAGCGCAAGGACGACCGCCTGGGGCTGATCGTGTTCGGCAGCGGCGCCTATCCCCAGGCGCCCCTGACCCTGGACCACGCCAGCCTCGACCTGCTGCTGGACGACACCGGCATCGGCATGGCCGGCCCCAACACTGCCATCGGCGATGCCATTGGCGTGGCCCTGAAGCTGCTGGACCAGGCCCATGAACGGGAAAAAGTGCTGATCCTGCTCACCGACGGCAACGACACCAGCAGCGCCATCCCCCCCGAGCGCGCCGCCGCCATGGCCGCCGCCAAAGGGGTGGTGATCCACACCATCGGCATCGGCGACCCGAATGCCGACGGCGAGGCCAAGGTCAACCTCGGCGCCCTGCAACAGATCGCCAGCAGCACCGGCGGCCGCTATTTCCGTGCCGAGGACCGCAACGCCCTGGAACAGGTCTACGCCACCCTGGACCGCATCACACCGCACCAGGTACAGACCCTCAGCCATCAGCCCAAGCGCGACCTGTTCTTCTGGCCCCTGGGCGCGGCCATCGGCCTGCTGGCTCTGTATCACCTGCTGGCCCTGCTGTGGCCGCACCTGGCCCTCGCGCGCCAGCGGCAGGAGGCCTGAATGGACATCAACCTCAGCGCCCTGCACTTCCTGCGCCCCGGCTGGCTGCTGCTGAGCCTGTTCGGCGCCCTGCTGCCCCTGCTCTGGCTCCACAACCACGACCTGCGCCGGTGCCTGCGGGGCAACATCGCCCCGCACCTGCTGCCCCATTTGCTGATCACCCCCGAGGACCACCAGCGCCTGCGTCCGGTGCACCTGGCCTGCGCCTTGCTGGTGCTGGGCGGGCTGGCGACCGCCGGGCCGACCTGGCAGCAGGACCGCCCCGACTTCCTGGAAAACCGCGCGCCGCTGATCATCGCCCTCGACCTGTCGCCGAGCATGGACGCCAGCGACCTGGCGCCGACCCGCCTGGAGGCGGCCAAGCACAAGCTGCATGAGCTGATCCAACGCCGCAGCGGCGCCCGCACCGCGTTGATCGCCTATGCCGGCAGCGCCCATCTTGTACTGCCCGCCACCGACGACCCGGCCCTGCTGGACAGCTTTATCCAGGCCCTGAGCAGCGACCTGATCGAACGCCCCGGCAAGGACGTGGCCGCAGTGATCGATCAGGCCAAGCGCCTGCTGGGGGCACCACCGACCCCAGCCAGCCTGCTGCTGATCACCGACGGCGCCGACACCACCCAGCTCGCCGGGCTGCCGGCACGGCTCAAGGGCAGCCCGTTACAGGTGCTGGTCCTGGCCGCCGGCAGTCAGGACGGCGGGGTCATCCGCGACGCCAGCGGCCAACCGCGCACCGACAGCACCGGCCGCCCGGCCCTGGGGCCGTTCGACGGTGCCGCCCTCAAGCAACTGGCCTCGGCCCTGGATGCGCCTCTGGGCAGCCTGACCCTCAACGACGATGACCTGGACTGGATCGAAGGCCACGCCCAGCAGCACTTTGAAGCCGCTAGTGACCCCGAGCACACGCTGCAATGGCAAGACGCCGGTTACTGGCTGTGCTGGCCCTTGCTGCTGATTGCCGGCGTGTGCGTGCGCCGGGGCTGGAGCCTGAACTGGCTGGCGAGCCTGATCCTGGCGCTGGGCCTCGGCCTGCCACCGGCGAGCGCCGAAGCCAATACTTTGAGCGATGCGTTTTTCACCCCTGACCAGCAGGGCCGCTGGGCCTTCGAACACGGGCATTACCCGGCAGCGGCCGTGCTGTTTGTCGACCCCTACTGGAAAGGCATCGCCGCCTACCAGGCCGCCGACTACGACCTGGCCCTGGCCAGCTTTGCCCGGCTGGACAGCGCGCCGGCGTATTTCTACCTGGGCAATATCCATGTGCGGCGCTTCAAGTTCGACCAGGCCATCGCCGCCTACCAACAGGCCCTGAAGGTGCAGCCCCAGTTCCCCGAAGCCAGCACCAACCTGGCCCTGGCCATCGCCTTGAAAAAAGACACCGAGAGCGCCGAGCAGAACGCCCCTGAGGTCAAGCCTGACGCCATCAAATTCGACAAGGCGCCCGGCAAGGGCCAGAGCAAGGCCGTGCAAACCCAGCAGGCGAGCAACGACGACCTGTGGCTGCAGAACCTCAGCACCTCGCCGGCGCAGTTTTTGCGGCACAAGTTCAGCCTGCAAGACCTCGACGCCCAGCCGGTGACGCCATGAATGCCCTTCGATACGCCACCTTGGTTCTGGGGCTCTGGCTCAGCGGCGTGGCCCTGGCGGATGAACCTCAGCTGTGGGTGCACAGCCATCTTGACCCGGGCGACAGCGTGGTGGTCGGACAAACCCTGCAACTGCAAGTGGATGTGCTGACCAACAGCTGGTTTACCGGCGCCGCCCAACTGCCGGCCCTGCAGCTTGAGGGAGCCCTGGTCATGCCCCCAAGCAGCGAAGCCCAGCACATGACCCAAGACCTGCACGGCCAAACCCTCACCGGCTTGCGCTACACCTACCGCATCACCGCGCAGCAGGCGCAAAGCTTCGAGATCCCGGCCATCACCGTGCGCGCCACCCCGGGCCAGGCCAGCACCGAACTCAGCGCCCAGACCCAGCCCCTGCGCTTCAACGCGCGCCCCGTGCCGGGCGTCGCCCCCGGGGAAACGGTGCTGGTGGCCCAGGGGCTGCGTCTGAGCCAGAAGATCAGCGCCTCGGCCACCCCGCTCAAGGTCGGCGACAGCCTGACCCGGGGGCTGATCCTGCAAGCCGATGGGCCCCTAGGCCTGTCCCTGCCAGCGCCGGTCTTGGCCGACAGCCCGGGTCTGGGGCGTTACCCCCATCCACCGCGCATCAGCAACCTGGATGACGGCCGCGGGGGCGTCAGCGGCGGGCAACGCATCGACAGCGTCACCTACCGCATCGACCGCGAAGGCCACCACAGCCTGCCGCCGATCCAGGTCAAATGGTGGAACAGCGGCCAGCAGCAACTGCAGGTGGCCCAAGTGCCCGGCTACACCTTCGAGGCCCTGGCCAACAGCGGCTACCGGCCAGTCTTCTCCATCACCGAAGACCTCAAGCGCCTGGGGCAGCCGACCCGTTTGCAGCTGTCCCAGCACCTGCTGGGCCTGTTGGCCTTGTGCGCGCTGCTGGGCCTCGGCGGTTACCTGGCCCGGCCGTGGTGGCAGCGCGCCCGGCAGGCCTTGCAGCGCTGGCGCCACACGCGCCGGGCCACCTGGGAGCAATCCCCCGGGTACGCCTGGCGGCAGGTTCCAGGGCAACTCGAACAGGGCCAGTTCGGCGCCCTGTACCTGTGGCGCAAACGCCTGCAGCACCGCCTCGACCTGGCCAGCCTCGGCCCGCGCCTGCAAGGGCTGTTGCGCGCCTGCTACGGCCGCCAGGACAACCGCGCCGACGCCTTGCGCCAACTGCGCCAGGCCCTGCCCAGCCTGGCCCGGCAAGCCACCCCTCAACACCGCAGCACCGCCCACGCCTTGCGCCCCCTCAACCCCGGTCAAGAGAAGGACTTCCCATGACGCCATTCAACCCACTGCGCCCCCGCCAGGCCCTGGCCTGCCTGCTGCTTCTGCTCCTGCCGATACTGGCCCAGGCTAACGACCCCTTGCCCTCCTGGAACGACGGACCGACCAAGCGCGGGATCATCGAATTCGTCCAGGCGGTCACCACCCAGGGCGGCAAGGACTACGTCAAACCCCAGGAACGCATTGCCGTATTCGATAACGACGGCACCCTGTGGAGCGAGCAGCCGGCCTACTTCCAGGTGCTGTTCGCCTTCGACGAAGTCAAGCGTCTGGCGCCCCAGCACCCGGAATGGAAAACCACCCAGCCGTTCAAGGCGGTGCTGGAAAACGACCATCAGGCCCTGGCCGCCAGCGGCATGAACGGCCTGCTGCAGATCATCGCCGCGACCCATACCGGGATCAGCACCGAGGCGTTTATCGGCAACGCCAAGGCCTGGCTCGGCCTGGCCCGTCACCCGAAAACCGGCAAGCCCTACACCGACATGATTTACCAGCCGATGCTGGAGATGCTCGATTACCTGCGCAGCCAGGACTTCAAGACCTACATCGTCTCTGGCGGCGACACGGCCTTTATGCGGGCCTTTGCCGAAACGGTGTACGGCATCCCCCCGGAACAGGTGATCGGCACCACCTTCGTCACCCAGTGGCAGCTCAGGGACGGCCAGCCGTCGATCCTGCGCACGCCCAAGCTGGCCCACAACGACGACGGCCCGGGCAAGCCGGAAAGCATCGACGCAGTGATCGGCCGGCGCCCGCTGCTGGCCTTCGGCAACTCCGACGGCGACCTGCAAATGCTGCAGTGGACCGCCGCCGGCAGTGGCAAGCGCTTTATGGGGCTGGTGCACCACACCGACGCCAAGCGCGAGTGGGCCTATGACCGTCAATCCCAAATCGGGCGCCTGGACAAGGCCCTGGATGAAGCCAAACAACGAGGCTGGACTATCGTCGACATGGCGTCCGAATGGCGCCGGATCTACCCCTTCGAGAGCGCCTCTCCCGAGCAAGTGCAGTAACCAGAAACGTAACGCAGGACCGCACTCAACGTTGGTCGCCGAACGCGACTCAAGCAAAAAGGAGCAAGTCAGATGACTCGCATACGCAAGTGGTTACCTCAGGCCGCGCTGCTGGCGGCCTCGGTGATGGCCCTCTCGGCAACCGCCGGGGCGGCTGAAAAGCCCAACATCCTGGTGATTTTCGGCGACGACATCGGCCAGACCAACATCAGCGCCTATTCCATGGGTGTGGTCGGCTACAAGACGCCGAACATCGACCGGATTGCCAAGGAAGGTATGTTGTTCACCGACTATTACGCGGAGAACAGCTGCACCGCCGGGCGTTCGTCCTTTATCACTGGGCAGACGCCGCTGCGCACGGGCCTGTCCAAGGTGGGTGCGCCCGGCGCCACCGTGGGCCTGCAAAAACGCGACATCACCATCGCCCAGGCGCTCAAGTCCCAGGGCTATGCCACCGGCCAGTTCGGCAAGAACCACCTGGGCGACAAGGATGAATACCTGCCCACCCAGCACGGCTTCGACGAGTTCTTCGGCAACCTCTACCACCTCAACGCCGAAGAGGAACCCGAGCGCCCCTACTGGCCCAAGGATGACCCCGACTTCGTCAAGGCCAACTCGCCACGCGGGGTGATCCACAGCTTCGCCGACGGCAAGGTCGAAGACACCGGCGCCCTGACCACCAAGCGCATGGAAACCATCGACGACGAAACCACTGCCGCGGCCCAGGCCTTTATCGAGAAACAGGCCAAGGCCGACAAGCCGTTCTTCGTCTGGATGAACACCACGCGCATGCACCTGTTCACCCATGTGCGCGACTCGATGAAGGGCCAGAGCGGCATGCCCGGCAACGAGTACGCGGACGGCATGGTCGAGCATGACGGCGACGTCGGCAAACTGTTGAAGACCCTCGACGACTTGAAGATCACCGACAACACCATCGTGGTCTACACCACCGACAACGGCCCCAACCAGTTCTCCTGGCCGGACGCGGCGACCACACCGTTCCGCAACGAGAAGAACTCCAACTGGGAAGGCGCCTACCGGGTGCCGGCGATGATTCGCTGGCCGGGCAAGATCAAGCCCGGGGAGGTTTCCAATGAAATGTTCTCCGGCCTCGACTGGTTCCCCACCCTGCTCGCGGCGGCGGGTGACACCGAGGTCAAGGACAAGCTGCTCAAAGGCTGGGCGCCCAGCACGGGCGGGGCCAACTTCAAGGTGCACCTGGACGGCTATAACCAACTGCCCTACCTGACCGGGCAACAGCCTGCCGGCGAGCGCAAGGAGTTCTACTACTTCAACGACGACGGCATGCTGGTCTCGATGCGCTTCGGCAACTGGAAAGCGGTGTTCGCCGAACAGCGTGCGCCGGGCGGTTTTGCGGTATGGAGCAACCCGTTCACACCGCTGCGCGTGCCGAAGATCTTCAACCTGCGCATGGACCCCTATGAACGTGCCGACGTGGTTTCCGATCAGTATTACGACTGGTCGACCAAGAACGTGTACCTGGTCGCCGTGGCCACCACCAAAGCGGCTAAGTTCCTGCAAACCTTTATCGAATACCCGCCCAGCCAGAAACCGGCGAGCTTCAGCATCGACCAGATCCGCGAAGCGGTGGATGCCAAGATTGCCGAAAAAATGAAGGCCCAACCGGCCCAGTAAACCCACCGCCCGGACCACCGGGCGGTGCCCTTTTCAAGGGTGGCTTGCTGGCGAAGCGGCCCTCTGGTTTGAGCACGATTTGAGACCGCCATCGCTGGCAAGCCAGCTCCTACAAAAGCGAGGTGCACATCCTGTAGGAGCCGGCTTGCCGGCGATGGGGGCCGAGGCCTTGGCGCCATCTTGAGACCGCCATCG